>NZ_JBHZOP010000168.1:0-3525 GCF_042787595.1 Stenotrophomonas sp. YIM B13575
CCGCTGGCCGGCAACCCCGCAACTGTCGAGGTTGCCGGCCAACGGCCGGCACTACCGCTCACGCGGTCATGTGCGCTTGCGGAACATCGAGATCACGGCCAGCACCAGGAACACCACGAACAGGATCCAGGCAATGTTGCTGGCGGCACCGGCAATGCCGGAGAAACCGAGCACGGCGGCGATGATGGCGATGACAAAGAAGATGACGGCGTAATGCAGCATGGTGCTCCTCGCAGGTGGTCGGCCGTGGGTGGCGTTGTGTCCATCCTGCGCATCTGCCGGTGTGCAACCGGTGATGGCGATCTCTGCGCGTAATGAAGGCTTCAGCGCGGTGATGCCGCCGTCATGATGCGGCCTTCAGCCGTCGCAGTCCTTCTTCGATGCTGACCTGCGGCACGTAGCCGAAATCACGGCGTGCCGGCTCCATGCTGTACCAGTGCGGCGTACACAGCTGCTCGGCCAGGAAGCGCGTCAGCGGCGGCTCGCCACGCAGGCGCAGCAGCGGCCACAGCCGCTCGCAGATCGCGCCGATGCGATACGCCGTCTTGAAGCTGATCGCCTTGTCCACGGTCGGTGCACCCACCGCCTGCAGCAGCTTGTTGACCAGCTCGCGCATCGGCAGCGGCTCGCCATTGGAAATGAAGTACGCCTTGCCGGCGCAGGCCGCGCCCGGTGCCAGCGCCTCGAAGGCGAGGAAATGCGCCAGCGCGGCGTTGTCGATGTAGGTGGTATCGACCTTGTTGTTGCCATCGCCCACCAGGCGCAGGCGGCCAGCGCGTGCACGATCGGCCAGGCGCGGCACCAGCTGCTGGTCGCCCGGGCCCCAGATCAGGCGCGGGCGCAGCGCCACGGTCGCCAGCGTGGCGTCGTTGGCCGCCAGCACCCGCTGTTCGGCAATGGCCTTGGTTGCTGCATACGGCGCCTGGAAGTCCTCGCCATAGGGCACGTCGTCCGCACCCAGTCCTTCCACCGGGTGCGTGGCGCGATGGGTCACGCTGGGCGTGGAGGTATAGACCAGCTTGCCGATGCCATGCGCGCGGCAGGCAGCGATGACGTTGTCGGTGCCGACCACGTTGGCCTGGTGATAGCTGTCATAGCTGCCCCACGCACCGGCCTTGGCGCCGTTGTGGAACACCGCATCGACGCCGGCCACTGCATGCAGCACCGCCTGCGGGTCGGCCAGGTCGCCGCGGATCTGGCCCACGCCCAGCGCCTGCAGTTCCGGGTAATGGCTGCGGTTGAACGCCAGCACCTGGTGGCCACGTTCGAGCAGGCCACGGCACAGCGCCTGGCCAAGGAAACCACCACCACCGGTGACCAGGATCTTCATGCGCGCTTCTCCAGTTCGGCGCGGGCCCAGACGGCGAGCTTCTCGCGGCCGATCTTGGCGTTGTGACGGATATCGACGGGGAACGCCGGATGCATCAGCACGTGTTCCAGCGTCAGCTCGGGCAGACGCGCAGCGGCCGTGGCATGCAGCGCCTCGCGCAAGGCAGGGCTGTCGGACTGGCCACGCTGCAGCTCCACGCACAGCACCGGCACCTGCGCACCGGCTGCGCCGACGCCGACCAGCGCCGTGCGTGCCACCCCGGGCACGGTGTTGAACACCGGCTCGACCTGTTCGGTGTACAGCGGCCCGTGCGCGGTTTCCACGCGATGGGTCTTGCGGCCACAGAACCACAGCCGCCCCTGCGCATCGAAGTAGCCGACATCGCCCATGCGATGCACGATGCGGACGCTGCCATCGGCCAGGGTTTCGCTGATCTTCGCCGCCGCGGTCGCCTGCGGACGGTTGAAGTAACTGTCGGTGGCGGTCGGCCCGGCCACGGTGATCTCGCCGATCTCGCCCACGGCCAGCACGCGCGCCTGCGACCAGTCCGGCAGCGGCGCGTCGTCGATGGCGATGATGCGCACCTCGTTGGGCGCGACCACGCTGCCGACGCAGGTGCCGGCACCGCCCTCGGTGGCCGCGCGCGTACGCTCCAGCTCGCGCCCCTCGACCACTGCCACCGGCAGGCACTCGGTGGCGCCATACGGTGTCCAGAACTGGGCATCGGCCGGCAGCAGGCTGCGGATGGTGGCGACCACGTCCGGCGGCACCGGTGCACCGGCGGAGGTCACCCGGGTCACCGACGGCAGCGGCCGCCCATGCCGTGCCAGCACCCGCATCAACGCCGGCGAGCCGAACAGCTGGGTCACGCCGAAACGCTGGATGGCGTCATGCAGGCGCGCCGGATCGGCCTGTGCCGGCAGGGTCGGGTCCATGTCCGGAATGACCGAGGTCAGGCCCAGCGCCGGATCGAACAGGGCAAACGGCGGGAAGGTCGGCAGGTCCACCCCACCCGCCTCCATGCCGAAGGCGCTGCCCAGCAGCTCGATCTGGCCGACGAAGTGGCGGTGGCGGTAAACCACGCCCTTGGGCACGCCGGTGGAGCCGCTGGTGAACAGGATCGCCGCGGTGTCCTCGCCATCGGTATCGGCCAGCATCGGGCCGCTGTTGGCGCCGGCACGCTCCAGCGCGGCCAGGGTGGTACCGCCCCAGCCCAGCCGGCGACCGACGGTAACCAGGCGGGTCGCCGAAGGCGCCCAGCGCAGCGCCAGCCGCGCCACGTGGGCCAGCGGGATGCCGATGAAGGCCTGCGGCTGTGCCTCGTCCAGGCACTGCTTCAGCGCGCGCTTGTCGATGCCCGGATCGACCAGCACCGGCACCGCGCCCAGCTTGAACAGGGCGAACATCAACAGGAAGAACTCCGGCGACGGCCGCACCATCACCACCGTACGCACCCCGCGGCCGATCCCGTAGCCGGCCAGGCCGGCCGCCATCGCATCGCTGCGGGCGTCCAGCTGGCGGTAATCGAGGGTCACGTCATAGGCCGCCATGCCGTTGCCGGCGCCGCGTCGGCCGGGGCAGCGGATGGCGATCTGGTCGGGGCGTTCACGCGCCAGCTCGGGCAGCCGCGCGGCGATGTTGCAGGATCGGTTCATCCGTTCATTGTCGCCGCTTACGGAATTTCTTGCGCGACGGCCGCCAGCGTGGAAAATCCGCATCCTCGTCCCTTTCCCGATGCCGCCCGAGGCGGCTTGCCCATGCAACATCCCTGCATGACCTGCGGCGCCTGCTGCACCCAGTACCGCGTGGCCTTCCACTGGATGGAATCGGACGAGGTCACCCCCGGCGGCGTGCCGCACCAGCTCACCGAGGTGCTGGACCCGCATCGCCTGTGCATGCGCGGCACCCATTCCAAGCCGGTGCGCTGCGTGGCGCTGGATGCGCAGATCGGCGTCTATTCGCGCTGCACGATCCATCCCAACCGGCCCAGCGTGTGCCGCGAAGTGGATGCGTCATGGGAATACGGCAAGGCCAGCCCGCAGTGCGACAAGGCGCGCATCGCCTATGGCCTGGATCCGCTGACCCTGGCCGACTGGCGCTGGCGCGACGAAGCAGGCAACGACGACGACCACCCGGACGACAACGGCAACAGCCCCTCGCCGCAGGCCCCGATCGCGGCGTAGTCCGGCGTGGCG
>NZ_JBHZOP010000169.1:0-7208 GCF_042787595.1 Stenotrophomonas sp. YIM B13575
TGGGTCCGGTTGCGGGGGACGCTGCAAGTACGTCCCTGTAAGCTTGGCCGCGGCATCCATGCCGCGGACACCCCCGCAACCGGACCCACCCCGCCTTCGACAGGTTCGCGCGGCTGTCGGTAGGTGTCGACCTTGGTCGACACGGTAGATCCACGCCATGCGTGGATGCATCCAAACGTGCCGACCAAGGTCGGCACCTACCGGATCAGAGTCCCTGCATCTGTCGACCTTCGACAGGTCGCTGCGGCTGTTGGTAGGTGTCGACCTTGGTCGACACGGTAGATCCACGCCATGCGTGGATGCATCCAAACGTGCCGACCAAGGTCGGCACCTACCGGATTAAAGTCCCTGCATCAACGCCATCTGTGCCGAATGCGGGGCTTCGTCGTGGGCCGGCGCGCGCTTGTGGTAGATGCCCTCGGCATCCAGCTCCCAGGCGTTGAGGTTGTCGTCCAGGTAGTTCTGCAGCACTTCGCGATAGACCCGCTTGGCCAGTTCCGGGTCGAGGATCGGGAAGCAGGTTTCCACCCGCCGCAGCAGGTTGCGTTCCAGCCAGTCGGCGCTGGCGCAGTACAGCTCCGGTGCGCCGTCGTTGCCGAACCAGTAGACCCGGCTGTGTTCCAGGAAGCGGCCGACGATCGAGCGCACGCGGATGTTGTCCGACACGCCGGGTACGCCCGGGCGCAGGGTGCAGGCGCCGCGGATGATCAGGTCGATCTGCACCCCCGCCTGCGAGGCGGCGTACAGCGCACGGATCACCTGCGCTTCGTTGAGGGCGTTCATCTTGGCGATGATCCGCGCCGGTCGCCCGGCGGCGGCGATGCGCGTCTCGCGCTCGATCCTCGCCAGGATCCCGGTGTGCAGGGTGAAAGGCGACTGCAGCAGGCGCTTGAGCTTCATCTTCGAGGCCAGCCCGGACAACTGCTGGAACAGCAGGTGCACGTCGTTGCCGATGTCGGCATCGGCGGTGATCAGGCTCAGGTCGGTGTACGCGCGGGCGGTGCCGCTGTGGTAGTTGCCGGTGCCCAGGTGAACGTAGCGGCGCAGCTTGCGGCCTTCGCGGCGCACGATCAGCAGCATCTTGGCGTGGGTCTTGTAGCCGACCACGCCATACACCACCTGCACGCCGGCTTCCTGCAGCCGATCGGCCAGGCCGAGGTTGGCTTCTTCATCGAACCGCGCGCGCAGCTCGACCACCACGGTCACGTCCTTGCCGGCACGTGCCGCCTGGATCAGGGCATCGACGATCAAGGAGTCCTTGCCGGTGCGATACAGGGTCTGCTTGATCGCCAGCACGTTCGGATCCAGCGCGGCCTGGCGGATCAGGTCCAGCACTGCAGCGAACGCGTCGAAGGGGTGGTGCAGCAGCAGGTCCTTGCGCGCGGTGGTCTCGAAGATGCCGTCGCTGTCGCGCAGGGTGCGCGGGGTCATCGGCGGATACTTCAGGTCCGGCTGCGCGATCAGGTCGTACAGCTGGATGATGCGGTTGAGGTTGACCGGTCCATCGATGCGGTACACCGCGTTCTCGGTCAGGCCGAAGTTCTGCAGCAGGGTGCGGACGATGTCGCGCGGCATGTCGTGGGCGATTTCCAGCCGCACCGCAGGACGGTAGCCACGGTCCACCAGCTCGTCACGCAGTGCCAGCGCCAGGTTTTCCACTTCCTCCTCGTCCACCACCAGCTCGGAGTTGCGGGTGACACGGAACTGGTAGGCGCCCAGCACTTCCAGGCCCGGGAACAACTCGTCCACGAAGGTGGACAGCACCGAGGACAGGAACACGAAGTTCTGCGGGCCGCCGAGTTTTTCCGGCAGCTGGATGATCCGCGGCAGCGAACGCGGTGCGCGCACGATGGCCAGGTGGCCGCTGCGGCCGAACGCATCGGTGCCCTTCAGCACCACCACGATGTTCAGCGACTTGTTGAGGATCTTCGGGAACGGATGCACCGGATCCAGGCCCAGCGGCGACAGCACCGGCATGATCTCGTTGCGGAAATAGGCACGCAGCCAGCGCTTCTGGCGGTGGGTCCAGGAGTTGCGGCCGAGCACGCCGATGCCGGCCTCCATCAACGCCGGGCGCAGCGTCTGGTTCCAGCAGCGGTACTGCTGGTCCACCAGCTCGGCGGCGCGTTCGTGGATGGCGTTGAGAATGGCCTGCGGGCTCATGCCGTCCGGAGCCGGTGGCAGGCCGAACTCCTGCGCATGACGGACCGCAGCGGCACGGATCTCGAAGAATTCGTCCAGGTTGGTGCAGGAGATGCACATGAAGCGCAGGCGCTCCAGCAGCGGCACCTGCGGGTCCATCGCCTGCGCCAGCACGCGGAAGTTGAAATCCAGCTGCGACAGCTCGCGGTTGATGTACAGCGCCGGGTCGCGCAACGGATCGCTGTCCGTGCTCACGGGGAGGGGGAGGGATCCGAGGCTGCTCATGGCGTCATTCTTCGAAGGAGGTCAGGGGGGCGGACTCACGCGGTCGCACGTGGTCGGCATCGAAATGACAGGCGAACACCGAGCCCTTGCCGACCTCGCTGTCGATTTCCAGGCGTGCGTGGTGCAGACCGAGGATGTGCTTGACGATCGACAGGCCCAGGCCGGTGCCGCCGCTTTCGCGCGAGCGGCTGCTGGAGACACGGTAGAACCGTTCGGTCAGGCGCGGCAGGTGCGTGGCGGGAATACCGTAGCCGGTGTCACGCACCGCCAGCACCACACCATCGCCCTCGCGGCGGAACTCCACCGCGATGCGGCCACCGGCCGGGGTGTAGCGCACCGCGTTGGTGACCAGGTTGGAGAAGGCGCTGTGCAGTTCCTTGGTCGAGCCCTGCAGGTCCACGCCGGCCAGGTCGTCGATGCTGATCTGGTGGCGGCCTTGGCTGTGTGCTTCGGCTTCGCGGCGCAGGGTGGCCAGCATGGGCTGCATCGCCACCGTCTCGGCTTCGCTGTGTTCCTGCGATTCCAGCCGCGACAGGGTCAACAGGTCCTCCACCAGCTGGGCCATGCGCTGGCTCTGCTTGCGCATCTCTTCCAGCATCGGTCCGGTTCCCGGGAAATCCTCCGGGTCCATCATGTCCAGGTAGCCGTGGACCACGGTGAGCGGGGTGCGGAGTTCGTGTGAAACGTTGGCCACGAAGTCACGGCGGACCTGTTCCAGGCGCAGCAGCTTGCTGACATCGCGGGCGATCAGCAGCCAGTAGTCGGACGAATAGGGAATCAGGCGCAGGTTCAGGCGGATCGCAGGATCGACCGGCGAGGGCACGTCCAGGATCGGTTCGGCATTGCGGCCACCGGCCAGCCAGTGGGCCAGCGGCATCGGCTGCAGGCGTTCGACCAGGGCTTCACCCAGATCGCCCGGATGGTGCAGACCGAGCAGGGCCGTGGCCGCTTCGTTGAACCACTGCACGCGCTGGCTGTTGCGGTCCAGCACCACCACGGCGTCGGGCAGCGCGGCCGCTGCAGCGCGATAGCTGCGCAGCATGTCCAGCAGGCGCCGCTTGCGCACGCGCATCTCGACCTGGTTGCGGTACAGCAGGCGGTCCAGCTCGTTCCAGACGCCGGTGCCTTCGGCGGCGGTGTCCCAGCGCTGGCGCGCGGTCAGCCGGCGCAGCACGCGGCGCAGTCGCCAGTAATGCCAGACCAGCGTCGCCAGGGCCGCCAGCGCGATGCACAGCCACAGGTGGCCAGTGAACCATCCGACCAGACCGGCCAACAGCAACACGGTGGCCACGGTGGCCAGTGTCTTCAACCAGGCAGAGCGGATGTGGCGGGGCATTGCGGTCTCGTCGTGGGTTGCGGCGGTTCACGCAGGTGAACCGAGGGTTATAGCAGAGTTGCCGACGCCGGCACCGTGGGGTGCACGGCGCCGGCACGACGAGGCTCAGGTGGCGGTGGAGAAGCGGTAACCGGCGCCGCGCACGGTCTGCACCATGTTCTCGGCGTTGAACGGTTCCAGCGTCTTGCGCAGGCGGCGGATATGCACGTCAATGGTGCGTTCTTCCACATACACGCTGCCGCCCCACACGTGGTCCAGCAGCTGCGCACGGGTATACACGCGCTCGGGGTGGGTCATGAAGAAGTGCAGCAGGCGGTATTCGGTCGGGCCGATCGGCACCGGCTGGTCGTTGGCGAACACGCGATGGGCGGCGCCGTCGATGCGGATCGAGCCCACGGCCACGCTGCCGTCCTCGTCATCGTCGCGGGCGCGGCGCATGACCGCACGGATACGGGCCAGCAGTTCGCGCGCCGAGAACGGCTTGACCACGTAGTCGTCCACACCGGCTTCGAGGCCGCCGACGCGGTCGTTCTCTTCGCCGCGCGCGGTCAGCATGATGATCGGCACTTCGCGGGTCAGGGTTTCCTTGCGCCAGCGCCGGGCCAGGTCCAGGCCGCTGGTGCCGGGCAGCATCCAGTCCAGCAGGATCAGGTCGGGGACGCGGTCGGCGATGGCGGTCTGGGCCTCGCGGGCGTCACCGGCGTGGACAGGTTCGTAATCGCCCTTGCGAAGGGCGAAGGCGACCATTTCGCGGATCGCGGGCTCGTCATCGACGATCAGGATGCGTTTCTGCACGAGGGCACCGTAGGGCTCAGTTACTGGAGTGGTGCCAGTAGACTACGGTTTGATGACATGTTTGTGACTACCTGGCCGGCATCTGGCGTTGCTGCCATCTGCCGGTCATGCCGTGCTCAGCGGCGGTCCAGGTCCGGGTCCTGTACACCCTGCCGGCGCAGCTCGAGTACGGTGGGGGTGATCGACTCGATCCGCGCATCCACCCGGGCCCGACCGACGTAGTCCAGGGCGGGGTTGCGCTTGAGTGCCTGCAGCTGCATCAGGGCCTGTTCCGGGCGACCGCCCAGGAACGCCGCCTCGGCATAGGCCTCGCTGGCACGGACACTATCGCCGGCCAGTTCACTGGCGCGGGCGTAGCGCTGCTGGAAGACCGGATCGTTACCGCTTTGCGACAGCAGCGGACGCAGCATCGCCTGCGCGCGCTGACCCGCGGCCTGGCCGCCCTGCTCGTTCAGGATCTCGGCATAGGTCAGGGCCACCGGCCGGCTGTTGGGGTGCTCATGCAGCAGCTGCTCGAAGCGCGCATTGGCCTGGGTGGATTGGCCGGTGCGTGATTCCGCCTCGGCCAGGGCCAGGGCGACCCAGAGGCTGTCCGGGTGCGTCTTCAGCAGCTCGCTCAACGTCTGCCGGGCCTCGCTGGCGCCGCTGCGGCCGCCGCGCATGCTGGCCAGTGCCTGGCCGTAACGCTGGGCGTCGTCCAGGCCGTCCTTCTGCCGCCGCGCAAGATCGGCGTATTCGCGCTGCAGTTCGGCCGGGCTGTCGGCGCTGAGTACGCGCAGGCGTTCGCGGGCCCAGTTGAAATCACCACTGGCGCCGCGGCTGAGCTGGCCGATCGGCACCCGCAGCACGCTGCCGGGCAACAGCGGGTTGATGCCGCGCAGCAGCGGATCGCCCAGGGTCGGGTCGGCCGGATCCACCCGTTCCCTGCGCTCGCCGCTGGGCGTGCGCGTGGTCAGCAGCACCGTGTCCTTCTTCATCTGTTCGGCGCGGGCCTTGGCCTCGCTGATGCGGGTGGTGTTGACCGGGTGCGTGCGCAGGAAGTCGGGAACGCTGTAACCGCCGTCGTTGCCGCGCATCGCCGAGGACATGCGCTCGAAGAAGCCGGCCATCGCGTCCACGTCGTAGCCGCTGCGCGACAGCGTGCGGATGCCCAGCCGGTCGGCCTCCGATTCATTGGAGCGGGTGTAGTCGATCTGCCGTTGCTGCATCAGGCCCATGCCCGAGCTGATCGCCGCCATGGTGGCGTTGCCCGAGGAGGAGCTGTTGCTGGCCTGGGCGGCAACCACCGCCGCCAGCATGCCCAGCAGGATCGGGATCTGGTCACGCTGGGCGCGCTCGACCCCGCGCAGCACGTGCTGCTGGGTGACGTGGGCGATTTCGTGCGACAGCACCGCCGCCACCTCGTCCTCGCGCTCGGCCGTCAGCACCAGGCCGGCATTGACGCCGATGTAGCCGCCGAGGGTGGCGAAGGCATTGATCTGGCGGTCCTTCATCACGAAGAACGTGTAGGGCTGGCGCGGCTGGTCGCTGTTGGAACCGAGGCGGGTGCCCATGGTCTGCAGCCAGTCGTTGACCAGTGGATCGTCCAGCAGGTAGCCGTAATTGCGCAGCTCGCGCAGCATCATCGCGCCGTACTCGGCCTGGCGGGCCGGGGTCAGCAGTTCGCCCGCCGAGGAGCCGATGTCCGGCAGCTTCTCCTGGGCCTGCGCCAGCGGGGCGGCCAGGGCCAAGGCCAGGGTCAGGGCAGCGGTGAGCAGCAGGGGTCGCAAGCGGTCGGTCCTCGGGCAGAGTCTGCCCAGCGTGGCAGGGCAGGGGGCAACCATTCGTTAATCAATCCACAGTGTTGCGGGCGTGGCGTGGAAATTCCAGCGCACCGGTACCATATATGGACCGTCGATCCATCGTGGAGTTTCCCGTGACAGCCCAGTCCGCCGGCGCTACCCCCGCCATCACCATCTATTCCACCGCCGTCTGCCCGTACTGCGTGGCCGCCAAGAACTTCCTCAAGAGCAAGGGCCAGCAATGGACCGAGGTCCGCATCGACCTGGACCCGGTCGAGCGCGAGAAGATGATGGCCAAGACCCGCCGTACCAGCGTGCCGCAGATCTTCGTGGGCGACGTCCACGTGGGCGGCTACGACGACATGATGGCCCTGCATCGTGAAGGCAAGCTTGAGCCGCTGCTGGCCGGGCAGGGCCAGGCATGAGCGCGGCCGACGACGGCAGCAAGGACCGGATCGCCGAGTTCACCGATTTCCGCAAGCGCATGAATGAACGCATCCTGGGTGAGCCGAACCAGGTGGTGCGCCGCTTCTTCGCGCTGGACACGCAGACCTACCAGGCCGGCGCGCTGGACGTGAAGACCAAGGAGCTGCTGGGCCTGGTGGCGTCGATGGTGCTGCGCTGCGACGACTGCATCAGCTACCACGTGGCCCAGTGCAAGGACGCCGGCGTCACCCGTGAGGAGTTCTTCGAGACCTTCTCGGTCGGCCTGGTGGTCGGCGGCTCGATCGTGATCCCGCACCTGCGCCGCGCCGTGGACTTCCTCGACCAGCTGGAAGGTGGCGCCGCCGCCCCCGAAGCGCACGAGCATTGAGGTAGCGCCGGGCCATGCCCGGCGGGCACCTGAACGAAAGGCCGCCGGGCATGGC
>NZ_JBHZOP010000170.1:0-4519 GCF_042787595.1 Stenotrophomonas sp. YIM B13575
CCTCTACTATTCCGAAAAAATGAAGAATGGCGGTTCGACCGCTTTCTTCCAGTAGCTCGGCGCGGCCATGTAGAAGCGCTGCGCCTCGGCCTTGGCGAACCAACGCGCCGCCGCATCGCTGTCCCTCTCCACGCCCGGCGCACTCCGGCCCAGCAGCAGCCCGGCGAAGTACTGGCCGAACACATTGCCCTGTTCCGCGGCACGCTGATACATCTGCAGCGCGCGTGCCGGATCGCGCGGCAGGCCCACGCCTTTTTCAAGCAGTGCGCCCAGATCCACCTGCGCTTCGGCATCGCCACGCTCGGCGCGACGCTGGATCTGCGCAACCAGCGGATGCACGGTGTCACCCTGCGCAGCCACCGCATCCGGCAGTCGCGATGATGAACTCGCGTAGCGCTGGTAGATCATTCCGCGCAGGTCCCAGCGCAGCGCCTGTTGTGCGTCACCACGCTGGCGATAGGCCGTGGCGAGCCCGTAGAACGCATAGGGATTGCCGTGGTTGGCCGCCGCCAGGTAGGCGCGTTCGCCACGTCGCCAGGACGCGCGCAGCACTGGTGCCGGGTTGATGTGGGGGCTGTCGGCATGGCGCAGCGTGCCGGAGATCCAGATCCGGCCCAGTGCTTCTTCCGCCTTGGTGTTGTGGAAGGTCCAGGGGGTGACTGCCGCCGCACGCTCGTAATAGGCAATGGCGCGCGGATCGTTGAAGCGTTCAAAGGTTTCCGCGGTATCAAAGGCACCGTCGAAGCTGCCGTCGGTTCCGCGTTGTTCCAGTGCCTGTTGCTGGGCCGGCGGCAGGGCCGAGGGAGGAGGCAGGGTCTGGCAAGCGGCCAGGCCCAGGCAGAGCAGGGCGGCCAGCGCCGCGGTGCGTCCATTGCAGTGTTGCATTCCCGTTACACGATTCAGGGCGGGCCATTATGCGCTTCAGGACGTGGTTGCCGACGCAACTGTTGCGCGGCGGCGGAAACCGGGGTAGGGTCGATGCCATGTCGATCCGCCTGGCCACCGCCGTCAACAACAACAACCGCAATAATCTGCGCGCGAATAATCGTGCGCGGCCGATGCGGGACTGCGCCCTGGGTAGATAGACAGCAACATACGCCCGGACACCAGAAAACCCGCATCGGTCGATGCGGGTTTTTTTGTGCCCGGGCGCAGCGCCACCCGGGCCTGGATGGCCGGTCGAACACCTTCCCCCCGTGTACTTCCCCACAACAGGAGTTCCACCCATGTGTTCGATCTTCGGTATTTTCGGCCTGCAGGCCGGTGACGATCTTCCTTCCCTGCGCCGCCATGCGCTGGAGCTGTCGCAGCGCCAGCGCCATCGTGGCCCGGACTGGAGCGGCGTGTACCTGGATGAAGGCGCGCTGCTGGTCCACGAGCGCCTGGCCATCGTCGATCCGGCCGGCGGCTCGCAGCCGCTGCTGTCCGCAGACGGGCAGCTGGCGCTGGCGGTCAACGGCGAGATCTACAACCACCAGCAGCTCAAGGCCGGCCTCGCCGAAGCCTATGCCTTCCAGACCGGTTCGGACTGCGAGGTGATCAACGCGCTGTACCGCCAGGGCGGATCGCCGGCGCAATGGCTGGAACAGTTGAACGGCATCTTCGCTTTTGCCCTGTGGGACCGTGCAGCCGGCCGTGTGCTGGTGGCGCGCGATCCGGTCGGCGTGGTGCCGCTGTACTGGGGCCATGATGCGCAGGGGCGGCTGCGCGTAGCGTCTGAAATGAAGGCGCTGGTCGATACCTGTGCCGACGTTGCCCAGTTCCCGCCGGGCCATTACTACGACAGTGCCAGCGGCGAACTGGTGCGCTACTACCAGCAGCCGTGGCGCGAGTACGACGACGTGCAGGGCCGCCAGGCCGATCTCGCCGAGCTGCGCCAGGCCTTCGAACATGCGGTCGAACGCCAGCTGATGAGTGACGTGCCGTATGGCGTGCTGTTGTCGGGCGGGCTGGATTCATCGCTGGTCGCCGCCGTGGCAGCACGTTATGCGCGGCGTCGCATCGAAGATGGCGGCCAGAGCGAAGCCTGGTGGCCGCGCCTGCATTCGTTCGCCATCGGCCTGAAGGGTTCGCCGGATCTGGCCGCTGCTGCGGTTGCCGCCGAAGCGCTGGGCACCGTGCACCACGGCTTCGAATACACCTTCGAGGAAGGACTGGATGTGTTGCCGGAGGTGATCCGCCACATTGAAACCTACGACGTCACCACCATCCGCGCCTCCACGCCGATGTTCCTGCTGGCGCGCCGGATCAAGGCGATGGGCGTGAAAATGGTGCTGTCCGGCGAAGGCAGCGATGAGATCTTCGGCGGCTATCTGTACTTCCACAAGGCACCGGACGCGCGCGAATTCCACCAGGAACTGGTGCGCAAGCTCGACGCCCTGCACAACTACGATTGCCTGCGCGCCAACAAGTCGATGATGGCCTGGGGCGTGGAGCCGCGCGTGCCGTTCCTGGACCGCGAGTTCCTCGACGTGGCGATGCGTTTCGATGCCGCGCACAAGATGGTCGGTGCCGGCTTCGGTGGTCGCCGCATCGAGAAGGCAGTGCTGCGCGAGGCCTTCGAGGGCTACCTGCCGGACAGCATCCTGTGGCGGCAGAAGGAGCAGTTCAGCGACGGCGTCGGCTACGGTTGGATCGACGGCCTGAAGGCGCATGCCGAAGCGCAGGTCAGCGACCGCGTACTGGCCGCCGCCGACAAGCGTTTCCCGCACAATCCGCCGCAGACCAAGGAGGCGTACTACTACCGCCACCTGTTCGAGCAGTTCTTCCCCAGCCACGCGGCGGCTGAAACCGTGCCGGGCGGCAAGTCGATCGCCTGTTCCTCGCCGGCAGCCATTGCCTGGGATGCCAGCTTTGCCGCCGCCGCCGATCCGTCGGGCCGCGCCATCGCCGGGGTGCACGAGCAGGCGTTGGCCTGACCGGCAGTGCCCGGTCGCCTGACAACGGTAGCGCCGGACCATGCCCGGCGAGCGCGCAGCGCCGGAGCAGGCAAGGACGTATCATCGGCGCCCTGCACATTGGGGAATGTTCATGGACGTACAGACCGGAGGTTCCGCGCGACCGACGAAGTGGGCGTGGCGGTACCTGGTATGGGCTGGCGTGCCGTTGCTGGTCGGCCTGCTGCTGGCCCGCTATGCCGGGCCCGGGCTGCCGACGGTGGCCAGCAAGGCCGAGGCCGTGGTCGGCAGTGATTGGGCGCATCACCTGGCCTCGCCGCTCGGCCTGTTCCTGCTGCAGCTGCTGGTGCTGTTGCTGGTCGCCAAAGGCGCGGGCGCACTATTGAAGCGTTTCGGACAGCCGGCCGTGATCGGCGAGATGGCCGCTGGCCTAATGATGGGGCCGCTGTTACTGGGGAGTCTGCTGCCACAGGTGCACGGCGCGCTGTTCCCGGCCGCTTCGTTGGGGCCGCTGGGCATGCTCAGCCAGCTGGGCGTGCTGATGTTCCTGCTGGTGGCCGGCGCCGAGCTGGATCTGGGCGCGCTGCGTGGGCGTCGCCGATTCGCCTTCACTGTCAGCCACGCCGGCATCGCGGTGCCGTTCGTGCTCGGCGTGGTCCTGGCGATCTGGCTGTATCCGCAGCACGGTCCGCAGGGCGTGGGTTTCACCGCGTTCGCGCTGTTCGTCGGCATCTCGATGAGCATCACCGCTTTCCCGGTGCTGCTGCGCATCCTCGCTGATCGCGGCATCACCCACACATCGCTGGGGCAGACCGCCATCGCCTGCGCGGCGCTGGGCGATGCGACCGCGTGGTGCCTGCTGGCGCTGATCGTGGCGGCAGCGCAGGCTACCGGCTGGCTGCCGGCCAGCCTCAACCTGCTGTGCGTGGTGGCGTTCATCGCGCTGATGCTGGGGCTGGTGAAGCCGTGGTTTGCCCGGCAGACGATCGCGCCGGGTCGCGAAGGGCGCTGGCTGCTGGGCATCCTGCTGCTGTCATTGGCCAGTGCGCTGGTTACCGAAGTGCTCGGCATCCATGCGTTGTTCGGTGCGTTCGCTGCGGGTGTGGCGGTGTCGTCCAACGCGCAGCTGCGGCAGCTGCTGGTGGCCAGGGTCGAACCGTTCGCGGTGACCCTGCTGCTGCCGCTGTTCTTCGCCATGACCGGCCTGCGCATGCGTGCCGACGCGCTGCAGGGCAGCGACATCCTGTTGTGCGTGGTGGTGATCGCCGTGGCCACGGTGGGCAAGCTGCTGGGCACCTGGAGTGCGGCGCGCAGTACCGGCATGGCCTCGCGCGAGGCGTGGCGGCTGGGTGCGCTGATGAACACCCGCGGGTTGATGGAACTGATCGTGCTCAACCTGGGCTACGAACTGGGCCTGCTCGGCGACCGCCTGTTCGCGGTGCTGGTGATCATGGCGCTGGTGACCACTGCGATGACCGGGCCGCTGTTGAACCTGATCGAGCGCCGCAAGGCCTGAGCCGGTCGCGCGGGCGGACATCTTGTAGAGCCGAGCCCATGCTCGGCTCCGCACCAGAAGCAGCCGAGCATGGGCTCGGCTCTACAGCGTGCAGCGCACCCTCGGG
>NZ_JBHZOP010000171.1:0-6875 GCF_042787595.1 Stenotrophomonas sp. YIM B13575
CGCCCCGGCGGGATCCCACGAAAAAGGCCGGCATTCGCCGGCCTTTTTCGTTCACCGCAGCAGGCTGCGGATCATTCCGATTCCCACCACATCCAGAAGCTGTCCCACAGGCGCTTGAAGAAGCCGGCCTGCTCGACCGCAGCCACGGCCACCAGCGGCGCTTCGGCCACCAGCTTGCCATCCAGGGTGACCTTGACGGTGCCGATCTGCTGGCCGGCGGTGAACGGTGCTTCCAGGGTCTTGGGCACGTCGATGCTCGGCTTCAGGTCGTTGTAGCGACCGCGCGGCACGCTGACCAGCATCGGCTGGGCCACGCCCAGCTGCACCTTGTCGGTGGTGCCCTTCCAGACCTTGTGCTCGGCCACGGCCTTGCCCGGCTCGTACAGGCGGTGGGTTTCGAAGAAGCGGAAGCCCCAGTTCAACAGGGCCAGGCTGTCATCGGCGCGCTGCTTTTCCGACGCGCCGCCCAGCACCACGGCGACCAGACGCTGGTCACCGCGCTGGGCCGAGCTCATCAGGCAGTAGCCGGCTTCGGAAGTGTGGCCGGTCTTGATCCCGTCCACGCTGCCATCGCGCCACAACAGCAGGTTGCGGTTGGGCTGCTTGATGGTGCCGACCTGGAATTCCTTGATCTTGTTGTACGCGTAGGTTTCCGGGTAATCGCGCACCATCGCGCGGCCCAGCAGGGCCAGGTCGTAGGCGCTGCTGTGATGGCCCGGGGCAGTCAGGCCGTGGGCGTTCACGAAGTGCGAGTTCTTCATGCCGATCTTGGCGGCGTAGCTGTTCATCAGCGAAGCAAAGGCTTCTTCGCTGCCGGCCACGTGCTCGGCCAGGGCGATCGCGGCGTCATTGCCGGACTGGATCGCCATGCCCTTTTCCATGTCTTCCAGGCGCGCAGTCTGGTTGACCGGGAAGCCGCTGTAGCTGCCATCGGTACCGGCGCCACCTTCGCGCCAGGCGCGTTCGCTCATCATCACCTGGTCGTCCGGACGGACCTTGCCGTTCTTGACCTCGGCGGCGATCACGTAGGACGTCATCACCTTGGTGATGCTGGCCGGGGCCAGCTGTTCGTTGATGTTCTCGCCTGCCAGCACCTGGCCGGTGGCGTAGTCCATCAGCACCCAGGCCTTGGACACGCTGGGTGCGGGCGCCGGCGGCGTGGCCACGGTGGCGGGGGCAGCAGCGGCAGGCGTCGGCGTGGCCGGGGTCGGCAGCGGCGTCTGGGCGGAGGCCAGGCCTACCACCAGGGTGGCGGCCAGGGCAGTGGCGGCGGAACGGAAATTCATGGGACAGCAGGCTCCAGGGGACGGCCGGAAAGTGAAGGATGGGACAAGGTGGCCATTGTAAGGCCGGGGTGGCAAGGGCCGGCAGCACCGGCCCGGGCGGAATCAGTCCTTGACGATCTGCGGCGAGCCAAAGCCTAGACCCGAGATGCGCCCGGCGAGTTCCGCCGCGCTGGCATGGTCGCTGGCCGGAACCCGCAGGCGCCACAGGGTACGACCCCCGGCAGCGATGTCGCTGATGGTGGCACCGACGATGCCGGCGGCGTTGAGCTGGCCCATCGCCCGGTTGGCGTTGTCGCGGTTGGAGAAGCTGGCAACCTGCAGCATCACCGCGCCCACTACCTTTTGCGACAGGCTGGGGCTGCTGGTCGGGGCCGGGGCCGGGCTGCGCGGCATGGCGGTGGCCACGACCGGCGCGGCGGGACGCGGCGCGGGGGCGCTGGGCGGCAGGCTACTGACCGCCACCTCCGGCATCGTGCTGACGGCGGCCTGGGTGGTGGCCGGCTGGCCACGCGCCGGCGCCCCATCGGCAGGCAGGCGGTTGACCAGGCGATCGATGTCGCTGTCGGCAACCGCGCGTGCGGCAGGTGCGGGGCGTGCGCTGGCGACGGCAGCAGTGGCCGCCGCCGCTTCAGCAGCACGGCGTTCGCGGCGCGACGGCTTCTGCGCCATCAGGTTGGTTTCACCCGGCTGCACCGCGCGCACTTCCACGTTGCCGGTACCGCGCTGGGTGATGCCCAGGCGCACGGCGGCGGCATAGCTGAGATCGACCACGCGGCCATCATGG
The DNA here is from genome assembly GCF_042787595.1 of Stenotrophomonas sp. YIM B13575. NCBI lineage: Bacteria > Pseudomonadati > Pseudomonadota > Gammaproteobacteria > Lysobacterales > Lysobacteraceae > Stenotrophomonas > Stenotrophomonas sp. YIM B13575. The sequence goes on from NZ_JBHZOP010000171.1 coordinate 2,071, forward strand.
AACGGACCACGATCATTGACGCGCACGATCACCGATTCGCCATTGTCCAGGTTGGTCACGCGGGCGAAGCTGGGCAGCGGCAAGGTCTTGTGCGCGGCGGTGAACTGGTACATGTCGTAGACCTCGCGGTTGGAGGTCAGGCGGCCGTGGAACTTGGCGCCGTAATACGAAGCGGTGCCACGTTCAACGTAGTTGCGGGTGTCGTCGAGCACCTTGTACTGCTTGCCCAGCACCACGTAGGGCGATTTGTTGCCGATCGCCGAGCGGTCTTCATTGGTGACCACCGGCTCGGGAATGCAGGCCACGTTGGGCACGTAACTGGGCGTGGTGTCTTTCACGCCGGGCTTGTACAGGCCGCCAGCGGTGTAGTTGCCACGGGTGGACAGGTCCTCGGTGGCGGCCGCGTACGGCGAACCCTCCGGACAATGCGCCGGACGCCCGCCATTGCCCTGCACCACCGTGCCGGACGGCTTGCCACCGTGGCCGGCGGTCGCCGGCTTTTTCGGCGCGCTGCTGCAGGCGGCCAGCGCGAGGACGATCAATCCAGGGACCAGCCATCTGATGTTCATGCCGGGGGCAGCTCCTGTCCGGCAATGGCCTGCGACAACTGGAACACGGCCATCGCGTACATCTTCGAGAGGTTGTAACGGGTGATCGCGTAGTAGTTCTGGAAGCCCAGCCAGTACTGCTTGCCGGTGCTGCCTTCAAGCGTGATGGGGGTGGCGGTGGCGCCCGGCTGCACCGGTGCGCTCGGCTGGTAGCCGCGCTGGGCCAGATCGGACAGCGACCAGGTGGGCATCCACTCGGTCGGGTTGAACTCTTCGCGGCCGGCGGCGAGCGTGGCCGGCACGGCGACCTGGCCGCCGCGCACCCAACCGCCCTTCTTCACGAAGTAGTTGGCGATGGACGAGAACACGTCGTCGTAGCTGGTGAACAGGTCACGGCGGCCATCGCCGTTGCCGTCCACCGCGTAATCCAGATAGCTGGAGGGCATGAACTGGCCCATGCCCATCGCGCCGGCATAGCTGCCCTTGAGCGTGGTGATGTCCAGCTTTTCCTCGCGGCCGAGTTCGAACAGCTTGGCCAGTTCATCGCGGAAGAACAGCTCGCGGCGTACTTCGCGTTCCAGCTTGGCCGGGTCGCCACTGCGCGGGTAATAGAAGGCCAGCGTATACAGCGCGTCGAGCACGCGATGGCTGCCGGCATTCTTGCCGTAGCTGGTTTCCACGCCGATGATCGCCACGATCACTTCAGCCGGCACACCGGTGCGCTGCTGCACACGGTCCAGTTCGGCGCGATGCTGGGCAAGAAACGCCTTGCCGCCATCGATGCGCGCCTTGCTGATGAACATCGGCCGGTATTCGTTCCACGGTTTGACCCGTTCGGCCGGCCGCGACATGGCGGCAATGATCGGCTGGCGCACCTGCGCCTGGTCGAGCACGTTGCGGATCTCATCGGGCTTCAGGCCGTAACGCTTGGCGGTATCGGCAATGAACCTGGCGCGCGCGGTTTCGAACGGCACCGGGGTGAGATCGACCGGTGCAGCCGTAGCGGCTGCCGCTTCCGGCGCGGCTTCGGCCGGGCCCTGGGGCTTGGCCGCCGGGTGGCGCGGCGTACTGCTGGCCTGGGGCGAAGTCGGAGGGGACGTCGGCTGGGTCGCACAGGCGACCAGGCCGAGGGTGAGCATGCAGGCCAGAGAACGTCGAATCATCACCGCAGGTTAGCAGGTCATGGATGAATTAAAACCCCTAAGACCATGAATCACAACGATTTGCTCGCGTTCAGCGAGAAATGTGAAGGCGTCGTGATTGACCTGCCCCATTCAGGCAGAGGTTGCCGGTTGCGTCCCCATCCCCGCAGACGCAACCGGCCGCCGGACCCGGTCGGTACCTGCGCGGCTGCCGCTCCCCAGTGGCAGTGCTCCGCGCTCCTTGTACCTGCTGGATCAGTACTGCTTTCCCATCCGACGCCCCTCGCGCTGCATCAAAGACGGCGCGCCATGCCGAACGGGCCGCCATTGTGCAGGCCGATTGCGACAAGTCCATTGATCAGGATCAACGCGGCGTCAAAATGTGAATTGGCGCCCACTTTTAATGGAACTTCGTCAGCGACGATGCTGCTGTGCGGCGTTGTGGGAACGATTACAGAAATGCGCTTGCGCAGATTCATGCGTGCATCGGCGGCGAAGGTCGGCGAACGGCGCAGCCCCTCGTGGGTGGCCGCTGAAAGCAACAGCCGTGGTTGGCCGGGCGGGTTGGGTTCGCGGCGGACGCCGTGAATCCGTCCATGGAGGCTTGGCCGCGCCATCCATGGCGCGGACACCCCCGCGAACCCAATCCGCCCGGCCTCTGACGGTTTCCTGCAGCGTCCACCCACGCAAGGAGAAAAGAAGAGCGAAGAGCAACAGCGGGTCGCTGCGCTCTGAGCCGAGCGCGGGCTCGACTCTACTGGAAGCGTGGGCAACCGGCCATGCTGCTTTTGCTTTTGATCTTTTTTCTTCTTGCGTGGGTGGACGCCACAGGAACGTGTCCGTGGCCGGGTAGATGGGCTGCGCAGGGGCGTGAGCCGCATGGATGCGGCGACCGAGCTTACAGGGACGTACTTGCAGCGGCCCCTGCGCAGCCCATCTACCCGAGCCTCCTCATGAATCGCTTTGCGGCCACCCGCGAGGGGCTGCGCCGTTGGCTGGAAACCTACGCGTGTACCGGCCGGTGCCCGCGCACCGCCATCACCAGACCGATGCCGGCCAGCAACGACACCGCCGAAGTGCCACCGTAGCTGATCAGCGGCATCGGAATGCCCACCACCGGCAGCAAGCCGGAAATCATCCCGCCGTTGACCAGCACGTAGACGAAGAACGCCAGGCCGAGACTGCCGGCCAGCAACCGCGCGTGCGTGTCGCGTGCCTGCACCGCGATCGACAGGCAGCGCCAGACCACGAACAGATACAAGGCGAACACCGTCACCACGCCGATCCAGCCGAATTCCTCGGCCAATACCGAGAACGCGAAATCGGTGGTGTACTCCGGCAGGAAATCCAATGTCGCCTGTGTGCCGTGGCCCCAGCCACGACCCTGCAGGCCACCCGAGCCGATGGCGATGCGCGATTGCAGGATGTTCCAACCGGTGCCCAACGGATCAGCCGCCGGATCCAGGAAGGTCAGCACACGGTTCTTCTGGTACTGCCGCAGCAGCCCGAACCACGCCAGCGGCGCCGCCACCGACACCGCACTCAGGCCGGCCATCACCCAGCGCCACTGCAGGCCAGCCAGCAGCAATGCAAACACGCCACTGGCCGTCACCAGGGTGGCGGTACCGAGATTGGGCTGCATCAGGATCAGCACCGCTGGCACCCCGATCAACACCGCTGCCGTCAGCACCGTGCGCGGCGATGGCGGCAGCGGCTGACGGTGCAGATACCAGGCCATCATCAACGGCAGACTGAGTTTGAGCAGCTCCGAGGGCTGCAGATAGAACACGCCAAGGTTGAGCCAGCGTTGCCCGTATTTACCGGTACCGATCACATACACCGCCATCAACGGCAGCATCGACAGCGCATAGATGGCAGGTGTCCACGCGCGCAGGCGCAGCAGCGAGACCCGCGACAGCAGCCACATCGCTAGCAGACCCATCGCAAAGCGCATCGCCTGCCCCGCCACCGGTCCGTTCACGCTGTGCAGCACCGCAAGGCCTGCACCCATCAGGATCAACAACGCGACCAGCAACGGCAGATCGATCGTGCGCACTACCTCACGGCAGCCGCCAAGCATTCGTTTCCATTTCACCCGTGGCACGGTAGCAACCGGCGCTTTCGTGAAGCTGTCAGCGCTGTTTGTCGCTATCGACACTTCGCGTAATGAGTGCCTTTGGCATCTGCATTTTCCGGGTTTCAAACAATTCTGATTGGAGCAGCGGGGGCTCCCGTGCACATCATGTAGTGCCACCGACAACGGGTGGCATGGGACTCCAATCCCGAAGGACAGACAGTTGTTTACGCTTGCCGGCCGGCGTCGCCCTTTCCTTGTTGGGTGGCGTCGGCTGGCAATCCGTCCGTGCGTCTTTGGCGGGCGGTGCGTGGAGGGCCATGTGCCCGCCGGAACTGTCTGTCCCCGGTATTGGAGCCACGCATCGTCCGCCACCCTCGCACGCACGCGGGGTGGCCCTTGCCTACCGCACAAGGATGCCGCCATGTCCGCTTCCACCTACCCGTACCTGTTCGCGACCTTGGGCGAGGCCGCCCACCAGCTGCCGGACGACATCGCCCGCGCACTGGAAACCACGCTCACCGCCACGCAGGCCGCCAACAGTCCAGGCAGCCCTACCCTGCTGGACTGCCTGCAGCGCATCCGTCAGGTTGAAGCGGCAGATGGTCAGCCGTGGCCACACAAGGGGCGAACACAGGCGCAGTGCATGGCGATGGCGCGCATCGACCGCGCCAATGCCGGGCTGACCTTCCTGCTGGAACTGCTGCACGCCAGCGAACGCGTGCGCGTGGACGGCGACGACACGCAGCAACTGGGCGACGACGCCCGCGAAGGGCTGCTGCTGGCCTGCAGAGGCCTGTCGGAATATGTGGATGTGCAGTTGCAGGCGGCGTGATGCGTGCATTCCTGAGCCGAGCATGGCTCGGCACTACAAAGAGCGAAGCGACCCGCTTCTGCTCTGTTTTTCTCTTTGCGTGGGTGGCCACCGCAGGAAACTGTCGGGGTCCGTGCCGGTGGGGGGCGCAGGGGTATCCGCGCCATGGATGGCGCGGCTAAGCCTACAAGGACGTATTCACGGCGTCCCCTGCGCCCCCCACCGGC
>NZ_JBHZOP010000172.1:0-8361 GCF_042787595.1 Stenotrophomonas sp. YIM B13575
GGCCCGGGGCCGGCACTACCAGATGGCTCAGTTCGCCTTGTGGATCGCGCGCTTGCTCACGGCCATTGCCGCGTCGTGCACCACTTCCGACAGCGACGGGTGGGCGTGGCAGATGCGCGCCAGGTCATCGGCCGAACCGCTGAACTCCATGGTCAGCACGCCTTCGTGCACCAGCTCGGACACGTTGGCGCCGACCAGGTGCATGCCCAGGATGCGATCGGTTTCGGCGTGGGCCAGAACCTTCACGAAGCCTGCCGGCTCGATCATCGCCACGGCACGGCCGTTGGCGGCGAACGGGAAGCTGCCGGCCTTGTACGGGATGCCCTCGGCCTTCAGCTGCTGCTCGGTCTTGCCGACCCAGGCCAGCTCCGGCTCGGTGTAGATGACCCACGGAATGGTGTCGAAGTTGACGTGGCCCGGCAGGCCAGCGATCAGCTCGGCAACCGCGATGCCTTCCTCGAAGCCCTTGTGTGCCAGCATCGGGCCGCGCACGCAGTCACCGACCGCCCAGACGCCGTTGACGCCGGTGTGGCAGTGCGCGTCGACTTCGATCTGGCCACGCTCGTTGATCTTGACGCCGGTACCTTCGGCCAGCAGGCCCTTGGTGGCGGCGCGACGGCCGACGGCCACCAGCAGCTTGTCCACCACCAGCGACTTCTCGCCTTCGGCGTCGGTGTAGGTCAGGGCGACTTCCTTCTTCTTGCCCTTGCCGGTCACTTCGGCCTTGGAGACCTTGGCACCCAGGCGGATGTCCAGGCCCTGCTTCTTGAATTCCTTGGCGGCGGTCTTGGCCACTTCGGTATCAGCCGCCGCCAGGAAGTCCGGCAGCGCTTCCAGGATGGTCACTTCCGAACCCAGGCGCTTCCACACGCTGCCCAGTTCCAGGCCGATCACGCCGGCGCCGATCACGGCCAGGCGCGCCGGCACTTCGGTGAAGTCCAGACCGCCGACGTTGTCGACGATGGTGTCGCCGTCGAACTTGGCGAACGGCAGTTCGATCGAATCCGAACCGGCGGCGATGATGACGTTGGTGCCCTTCAGCTCGACGACCGAACCGTCATGCTGGGAGACCTTGACCACGTTGCCCGGCTGCAGTTCGCCGAAGCCGTAATAGGCGGCGACCTTGTTGGCCTTGAACAGCATGGCGATGCCGCCGGTGAACTGCTTGACGATCTTGTCCTTGCGGCCAACCATCGCCTCGACGTCCATCTTGGCATCCTTGAAGCTGATGCCGTGGTCGCCAAAGATGTGGCCCATGTTCCAGAACTGGCGCGAGGAATCCAGCAGCGCCTTGGACGGGATGCAGCCCACGCGCAGGCAGGTGCCACCCAGGGCCGGCTTGCCGTCCTTGCCCAGCGCTGCGTCGATGCAGGCGGTCTTCAGGCCAAGCTGGGCCGCGCGGATGGCAGCGTGGTAACCGGCCGGGCCGGCACCGATGACGACGACGTCGAATTGTTCAGCCATTGAAATAGTCCTTGTTGCATTACCAGAACCCCTCCGCGCAGGCGCGGAGGGGCGGGAGGTCTCTTACAGGCCGAACAGCATGCGGCCCGGGTTTTCCAGCTGGTTCTTGATGTCCACCAGGAACTGCACCGAGTCCTTGCCGTCGATGATGCGGTGATCGTAGGACAGCGCCAGGTACATCATCGGCGCGATCACGACCTGGCCGTTCTGGGCGATCGGACGCTCCTTGATGGCATGCATGCCGAGGATGGCGCTCTGCGGCGGGTTGATGATCGGGGTCGACAGCAGCGAACCGAAGGTGCCGCCGTTGGTCACGGTGAAGGTGCCGCCCTGCAGTTCTTCCAGGCTCAGCTTGCCGTCACGGGCCTTCTTGGCGTAGTCGGCGATGGTCTTTTCGATGTCGGCGAACGACATGCGCTCGACGTTGCGCAGCACCGGCGTGACCAGGCCCTTCTCGGTCGACACGGCGATCGAGATGTCCGAGTAGCCGTGGTAGATGATGTCGTCGCCGTCGATCGAGGCATTGACCAGCGGGAAGCGCTGCAGCGCATTGGCGGCGGCCTTCACGAAGAAGCTCATGAAGCCGAGCTTGATGCCGTGTGCCTTGACGAACTCGTCCTGCAGTTCCTTGCGCGCCGCCGACACCTTGGACAGGTCGACTTCGTTGAAGGTGGTCAGCATGGCGGTGGAGTTCTTCGACTCCATCAGGCGCTCTGCGATGCGCTTGCGGATGCGGGTCATCGGCACGCGTTCTTCCGGACGTGCGCCACCGGCCTTGCCGGCGCCGCCGTTGCGGGCGAAGTTGACGATGTCTTCCTTGGTGACGGCGCCACGACGGCCGGTGCCATCGACGTCGGCCGGATTCACGCCTTCGGTGATGGCGCTGAAACGGGCGCCCGGCGGCAGTGCGTCGGCAGCCGACTTGGCAGCCGGGGCCGGCGCAGCGGCGGCGGCCGGAGCAGCAGCGGCCGGAGCGGCCTCAGCCTTCTTCTCTTCGGCAGCCGGTGCCGGGGCAGCGGCCACGGCGCCTTCTTCGATGATCGCCACGACCTGGCTGGAAGTGACGGTGTCGCCTTCCTTGAACTTGATTTCCTTGATCACGCCATCGACCGGCGACGGCACTTCCAGGACGACCTTGTCGGTTTCCAGGTCAAGCAGGTTTTCGTCGCGCTTGACGGCGTCGCCCACCTTCTTGTGCCAGGTGGCGATGGTGCCGTCGGCGACGGATTCGGGCAGTACCGGGGCTTTGACTTCGGTGGCCATGCGGGAGCTTCCTGGTTTGTCTTCTAAATAGGGGGAGAGTTATTCAGCGAACGAGTCGTTGAACGGGTTGACCAGTGCATCGGCGACCAGCTGCTGCTGTTCGCGGACGTGGTCAGCCATGTGACCGGCAGCCGGCGAAGCCGAACGTGCGCGACCGGCGTAGTGCAGGCTCTGGCCATCGGCCAGGCAGAACTGCAGGTGGTGGCGGATCTGGTACCACGCGCCCTGGTTCTGCGGTTCTTCCTGCGTCCACACCACGTCGGTGGCCTTGCCGTACTTCTTCAGTTCGGCGGCCAGCAGCGCACGCGGGAACGGATACAGCTGCTCCACGCGGATGATCGCCACGTCGTCCTGGCCACGCTTGGTCTGGTCTTCCAGCAGGTCGTAGTAGACCTTGCCCGAGCACAGCACCACGCGCTTGACCTTCTTGGCATCTGCAGTGGCATCGCCGATCAGGTGCTGGAACTCGCCATTGGCCAGCTCGTCCAGGGTCGACACGGCCAGCTTGTGGCGCAGCAGCGACTTCGGCGACATCACCACCAGCGGCTTGCGGGTGGTCAGGTGCTGCTGGCGACGCAGCATGTGGAAGGCCTGCGCCGGGGTCGACGGCACCACCACCAGCATGTTCTCCAGCGCGCACAGCTGCAGGAAGCGCTCCAGGCGCGCCGAGCTGTGTTCCGGACCCTGACCTTCATAACCGTGCGGCAGCAGCAGGGTCAGGCCGGAAATACGGCCCCACTTTGCTTCACCGGCGGCGATGAACTGATCGATCACCACCTGGGCGCCGTTGGCGAAGTCGCCGAACTGGCCTTCCCAGATGCACAGGGTGTTCGGATCGGTGGTCGAGAAACCGTACTCGTAGGCCATCACGGCTTCTTCGCTGAGCAGCGAATCGATGATGGTGGCCTTCTCCGGCGAATCCACCAGCTGCCGCAGCGGCAGGTAGTAGTTGTCGGTCTTCTGGTCGTGCAGGATCGCGTGGCGGTGAGTGAACGTACCGCGGCCGACGTCCTGGCCGACCAGGCGCAGCGCACTGCCTTCATCCAGCAGGGTGGCGTAGGCCAGGTTCTCGGCAAAGCCCCAGTCGCCCGGGATTTCGCCGGCAGCCATTTTGCGGCGGTCGTCGTACACCTTGGACACGCGCGAGTGCAGCTGCACTTCTTCGGGCACGGTGTTGATCAGCTTGGCCAGCGCGACCAGCTTGTCCTTGTCGACCTTCGTCGACACCGGGTCGGACAGCTTGCCTTCCAGCAGCTTGGGCCAATCAACGAACAGCGGGCTGGTCGGCGGGGTCTTTTCGACCTTGGCCAGCTCGGTGGTCACTTCACCAGCATCGAGCTTCTCACGGTACGCATCGACCATCGCCTTGCCAGCGCCGGCGGCGATCACGCCCGCCTTTTCCAGCTGCTCGGCGTACATCTCGCGGGTGGTGGCGTGCTTGCGGATCACCTGGTACATCAGCGGCTGGGTGATCGCCGGCTCGTCGGCCTCGTTGTGGCCCCAACGGCGGTAGCACATCAGGTCGATGACCACGTCCTTGGCGAACTTCTGGCGGAACTCGAAGGCCAGCTGCGCGGCGAACACCACTGCTTCCGGATCATCGCCGTTCACGTGCAGCACCGGTGCGGCGATCATCTTCGCCACGTCGGTGGCATAGCGCGTGGAGCGCGTATCCAGCGGATTGGAGGTGGTGAAGCCGACCTGGTTGTTGACCACGATGTGCACGGTGCCGCCGACGGCGAAGCCGCGGGCCTGCGACATCTGGAACAGCTCCATGACCACGCCCTGGCCGGAGAAGGCCGCGTCGCCGTGGATCAGGATCGGCATCACCTGCTTGCGCGCGGTGTCCTTGCGGCGTTCCTGGCGCGAACGCACGGAGCCGGCAACCACCGGGTCGGCGATTTCCAGGTGCGACGGGTTGAACGCCAGCGCCAGGTGGACCGGGCCACCTTCAGTGGCCACGTCGGCGGAGAAGCCCATGTGGTACTTCACGTCGCCGGCCGAGGCGTGCTCGTCGTGCTCGAACTTGCCTTCGAATTCGTCGAACAGCTTGCGCGGGTTCTTGCCGAGGGTGTTGACCAGCACGTTCAGGCGGCCACGGTGGGCCATGCCCACCACCACGTCCTTGACGCCATCCTTGCCGGCGCTGCGGATGATGGTGTCCATCATCGGGATCAGCGAGTCGCCGCCTTCCAGCGAGAAGCGCTTCTGGCCGACGTACTTGGTGTGCAGGTAGCGCTCGAGGCCTTCGGCGGCGGTCAGGCGCTCCAGCGTACGGCGCTGGGTGTCAGCGTCCAGCTGGTAGTTGCCACCGGCCAGTTCCAGCTTCTTGTAGATCCACTGGCGCTGCTCGACCTCGGAGATGTGCATGAACTCCGCACCGATCGAACCGGTGTAGGTCGCCTTCAGGCGCGCCAGCAGGTCACGCAGCTTCATGCGCGGCTGGCCGCCCACGCCGCCGGTGCTGAACTCGCTGTTGAGATCACCATCGGACAGGTTGTGGAAGGGCAGGCCGAGGTCCGGGGTGTTGACCGGAGCAGCCAGGCCCAGCGGGTCCAGGCGGGCGTCCAGATGACCGCGCGAACGGTAGGCGGTGATCAGGCGACCGACATTGCGCTCGCGCTCATCGCCTGCACCGGTGCCGGTGCCTGCTTTCAGCGCATCCTTGGCCGCGTCCGCGATATGGGAAATGACGGCCGAGTGCGGAATGTCGCCTGCTTCGCGGCCCTTGAAGCCGTCGAAGTAGGTTTTCCATTTGGGATCGACACTATCCGGGGAGACCAGGTACTGCTCGTACAGGTCCTCGACATAGGAGGCGTTGCCGCCGGCGAGTTGCGAAGATTGCGCAAACTGCTTCAGTTGATTGTCCACGATGGAGGGTGCTGATTCGCTTTGTGGGGTATGGCTTCAGAAGGACCCGGCACGAAGATGAATAGCCATGCACGGGCGCGTTCAAACGGCCAAATTGTACCCCCATCCGGACACGAAGGGGCAGCGAGGAGGGCATCGGGCGTCCCCCGGTGTCGGTCCCAGACAGGTTGAGCGCGCCGGTCGCGGTCAGATGCCGAGCGCGCGCAATTCGCTGCATTCGCGCGAACGGTCCCAGACGCGCTGCAATTGCTGCTCGAACGGCTGCGAACGTGCCGGCAGCGCGATTGCGGATTCGCCGTCGAGGCGATGACCGATGAGACGAAAGTAGAAGTCGCCGGCATCGTTGAGCAGGCAGGCGGAGGCCAGGGCGCGATCGATCGGATCGGCCACCTCGCGGAACTGGATCACACTGGGAAGGCGCTGGAACAGCGCCAGCAGCGGCGCACCAGCGCTGGCGATGGCCGCGGCGTCATGCACGATCACCCGCAGCTGCTTGTCGTGGCGGGCGGTGACGAAGCGGCGCAGGGCCGCCTGTACCGGTGGTGCATCCAGCAGGCCGGGGTCCAGCTGCCGGCTGTGCAGCCACAGCCGGCAGCGGGCGCGGTGGATGATCGCCGTGGTGATCGCCACGGCTTCGGCGCGGCTGTCGATGGCCGATGTGGTCTGCAGCCGTCGCCGCATCTGCTGGTGGCCGATGCCGGCTTCTTCGAATTCCGGGCCTTCCGGCAGGAAGCCCTGGCGGGCGTAGAAGTCGCGGGCCGGCAGCTGCGCATGCAGGTGCAGCTCGGCCAGGCCGAGCTGGCGCCCGGCCTGTACCAGCGCCTCCAGCAGGGCCTCGCCAACGCCGTGGCCGCGATACGCAGCCAGCACCGCCATGCGGCCGATACGACCATCCGGCGCCAGCCGCCCGGTGCCGACCGGTTGCCCGTCGGCATCCAGCGCCAGCACGTGGGCGCAGACCGGGTCCAGGGCATCGCGCTCCAGGGCTGCGTCGATGCCCTGTTCCTGCACGAACACCCGTTGGCGCACGTCGTGGATGGCGACGTGGGCCTCGGCGTGGGGTACCTGCTGGACCCGGAGCGGACTCATGGTTCAGCCGCGGCTGGGGTCGCTGTCGTCTTCGTCGTGGTCGTCGAAGTTGACGATCACTTCAACGCCGTCGTCGTGCACGGTCACCAAGTGGACGTCATCGGACATGGCGTCAGCGTCGATGACCTCGACCTGCTCGCGGCCCTCGATCACCTCACCCAACACCGCTTCCTCCTCCTCGGCATACACCTCGTTCGGATCGATCAGCTGGAACACGCCGCCGACCAGCAGCTGCTGGAGTACTGTGCGGCCCTTGTCGGACAGGCCGCGGTAGGCGGCAGCGTCGAGCTGCTCGGCACCGGCCAGGCGCTGCGCGTCCTTGACCGGCAGGGCGAAGTCCTGGCCGCTGACATACAGGCTGGCGCCGCGCTTGGCCCGGCGCCAGGCCAGGCGCGCCCACGGGTGACGCTGCAGCAGCAGGCCCGACTGCAGGGCTTCGATCACTTCTTCCTGCGGCGGCGCGGCCTGGTGGGCCATCACCTCGCCGGCAGCGCGGTAGGTGGTGATGAAGCGGCCGAACCAGTCACCCAGCTTGTCCGGATCGTTCATGCGGATGGCGTTGAGGGCGGTGATCACCCGCGCCATTGCCACGGTGTCGATTTCGTTCGGGTCGGCCGGTGCCTTCAGATCGGCATCCTGGTAGCGGATGTTTTCGTCGGCGTCGGCGATCAACGTGTCCAGATAATCACTGATCAGCTCGGCCGAGGACGGTGCGCGCATGCCGAACGAGAAGGTCAGGCAGGGGTCTTCGGCGACGCCGTGATGCGGGACGTTCGGCGGCAGGTACAGCATGTCGCCCGGCGCCAGCACCCAGTCGTGGGTCGGCTTGAACACTTCCAGCAGCTTCAGCTCCACGTCGGGACGGAAGCCCAGCGGCGGGCGCTTGCCCTTGATCGATTCGCTGGCATCGATCTGCCAGCGGCGGTGGCCATGGGCCTGCAGCAGGAACACGTCGTACTGGTCGACATGGGCGCCGACCGAGCCACCGGTGGCGGCGAAGCTGATCATCACATCGTCCATGCGCCAGCGCGGCAGGAAGCTGAAGTGTTCGATCAGGGCGCGCACGTCCTTGTCCCACTTGTCCACGTCCTGCACCAGCAGGGTCCAGTCGTGGTCGGGCAGGGCCGGGAAGATGTCTTCCTGGAACGGGCCGCTGCGCACGCGCCAGCTGTCCTGGGTCTTGTCATGCTCGATCAGGCGGGCCAGCACGCCCTCTTCGCAGGCCAGGCCGGCCAGGTCTTCCGGCTGTACCGGGGTCTGGAAGTCGGGGAAGGCGTTGCGGATCAACAGCGGGCGTTTCTGCCAGAAGTCGCGCAGGAACACGGCCGGGGACATGCCCAGCGGCTGGCCACGACGGGCGGTGACTTCGATCAGGGGGGAGGTGGACTTGCGGGCGGCCATGGGGGAGTTCCTTGCAGCGGAAAGCGGGAGGGGCGGCGTGGCGGGCCGCCAAGGCCTCCATTGTCCGACGTTCGTTGGGATTGCGCACGTGCGGTGGTTTGTCGCGGGGTTCCGGCCAACGGCTGAGCCCCTCGTGGCGACATCTTGGTAGGGTCGACTGTTAGTCGACCGGCTTCATGGGCTTGGCCGGGCGGGTGGGCTGCGCGGGGGACGCTGCAAGTACGTCCCTGTAAGCTTGGCCGCCGCATCCATGCGGCGGACACCCCCGCGCAG
>NZ_JBHZOP010000173.1:0-3751 GCF_042787595.1 Stenotrophomonas sp. YIM B13575
CCCCCCCCCCGCCCCCACCCCGCCTTCGACAGATTTCTGCGATCTGCCGGAATGGCATGGCCTGCTCTTGGTGGGTGTCGACCTCGGTCGACACGTAGATCCACGCCATGCGTGGATGCTCTTCCATCCATTGTCGAAATATTCGATGTCGATGGAGATTCATCCACGCATGGCGTGGATCTACTGGCTACCGGGAAACTGTCGAAGGCGGGGCACTGTGGGTTTGCGGGGTGTGAGCCGCATGGATGCGGCGACCAAGCCCCCATGGACGGGTTCACGGCGGCCCCGCACACCCACAGTGCCTCGTCATCCCGCAGGAAGCCCGCTGTTGCTGTTGCTTCGGCTGTTGCTGTTGCTTGAAAGCATCTGCAGGTGCAGGGCGCAGCCCTGCCGACCTTACTTCGCCCAGCCTTCGATCTCGCCGTGCGCGAACGGGCCGAGCTTTGCCTTCACCATCCGTCCCTGCGCATCGAACAGCGCGCTGTAGGGCAGCAGGCCCTGCGCGTTGCCCAACTGCACGCTGGCATCGCGTGGGCCAGGGGTGTCGAGGACGATGGGATAGCCCACCGGCACCCGCTGCAGGAAATCGCGCACGCCGTCCGGCGTATCCAGCGCCAGGCCCAACACCTGTACGCCGTGCGCGCCTTGGCCCTCGGCAAAGCGGGCCAGTTCGGGCATCTCTTCCACGCACGGGCCGCACCAGCTGGCCCAGACATTGACCAGCAATGGCCGGCCCTTGAAGCGTTCGCGGATATCCAGCGCGTTGCCGTCTGCATCGTGCAGGACCAGCGCCGGCAGCGGATCACCGGGGCGCAGCATCGGCAGCGCTGGCGGTGATACGGCAGCAGGCGATGCGGTTTGCGCCGCCGGCGCCGGCGTCAGCCGATTGCCCGCCCACAAGCCAAGCCCGGCAGCCAGCACCGCTGTCCACAGCAGTGCTGGCCGTTGCCACTTCATCGCGCGGTACGCAGCAACGCTTCTTCCACCAGCGCCTGGGTCAGCAGGGTCGGCAGCACCGTCGGCGGTGCGCCGGGGCCGTACACCACGTACAGCGGCACGCCCACGGCCTTGTGCTCATCCAGGAACGCGGTGATCTGCGGGTCCACATTGGTGTAGTCGCCACGCATGTACACCGCGTTGGTGCGCTTGAGCAGTTCCTTGAACTCCGGGCGCGACAGCACCGCGCGTTCGTTGGCCTTGCAGCTCACGCACCAGTCGGCGGTCATGTTGACGAACACCACGCGGTTGTCGGCGCGCAGGCGGTCCAGCATCTGCGGCGAGTAGTCCACCACGTTCTCGCTGCTCGCCTGCGCGGCGCGTGCCGGCGGTGCCAGCTGGGTCACGCCCCACACCGGCACCAGCGCCGCAATCACCAGCAGCACGCCCAGCAGCCCGGCCGCGCGCTGGCTGCGCCAGCGGCTGCGCTCGAACAGCCACAGGCCACCGGTGAGCAGCAGCAGGCCACCCAGCGCCAGCGCCATGCCATCCACGCCGCGCTGCTTGCCCAGCACCCACAGCAGCCACAACGCCGCGGCGTACATCGGGAAGGCCAGCACGTGCTTCAGGGTTTCCATCCACTGGCCCGGCTTGGGCAGGCGACGGGCCAGCGCCGGCACGAAGCCGATCAGCAGGAACGGCAGGGCCAGGCCCAGGCCGAGGAACAGGAACACCAGCATCGCCGCAACCGGCGGTGCAACGAAGGCATAGGCCACCGCCGGGCCGAAGAACGGACCCACGCAGGCACTGCCGACCACGCAGGCCAGCACGCCGGTGAAGAAATCGCCGGCCGGGCCACTGCGTCGCGCCAGCGACTGGCCGAAGTTGCCGATGCCGCCGCCCATGGTGAACACGCCGGACAGGCTCAGGCCCACCGCGAACATGATGTAGGCCAACGCCGCGACCACGCCGGGATGCTGCAGCTGGAAACCGATGCCGACTGCATTGCCAAGCATGCGCAGGCCGACCATCAACGCGCCGATCACCGCGAAGGCAACCAGCACGCCCAGCGTGTACCACATGGCGTGGCTGCGGGCGCGCTCGGGGCTTTCGCCGCTCTGCGCCAGGCTCAGCACCTTCAACGACAGGATCGGCAGCACGCAGGGCATCAGATTCAGCACCAGGCCTCCGCCCAGCGCCAGCAGCAGTACCCACAACAGCGAGCTGTCGGTTTTCGGCACGCGGCTGGGGGCTTTGGTACGCAGTGCATTGTCCTGCTGCGCATCAGCGGCGAAGGCATCGCGCGCGCCGCTGCTGGCGTCGGCAGCACCGGTGTTGGCCGGTGTGTCGTTGGGTACGGTCGGCAGCAGGCGCAGCGGCGTGCCGTTGGCGCCCTCACGGGTGCTGGCAGCGGCCGAAGGCGGCAGCGAGCGGATCACTTCGTCGCGTGCGGCAGGCGCATCGCCGGTGGCGTTGGCCTTGCCGGCCGGGATCGACAACTTCACCCGCCGGGTCATCGGCGGGTAGCAGATGCCATCGGTCTGGCAACCCTGGAAGGTCACCACCAGCGTGCTGTCGACGGCCTCGGCGCGGCTGCGGCGCAGCGGCACCGGCACTTCCACCTGGTTGAAATAGACCGCCACATCACCGAAGTGCTCATCGCGGTGCGACTGCGCCGCCGGCCAACGCGGCTTGTCGGCCAGTACCCCGGTGCTGCCTTCCAGCTTCAGCGAGGTGCGATCGCGATACAGGTAATAGCCCGGCGCCGGGCTGAAGCGCAGCAGCAGCGTGTTGCCATCGCTGGCGATGGCATCGAAGCCGAATGCCTGTTCCGACGGCAGCGGCAGCGCCTGGCTGTTGCTGGTGCCCGGCAGGCGCAGGCCACCGTTGCTGCCGGCACCGGCCAGCGGATTGTTGAACGCACTGGCGCCGGTGGCGCGCGCGGTTGGCAGCGCAGCAGCCGCACCGCCCGCGCCGGGCAGGGTCACCTGCACCACGCGCTTCTGCGGCGGGTAGCACACACCGGCATCGGCGCAGCCCTGGTAACGCACTTCCAGGCTGATGGTGCCGGCGGCATCGGTGGGCGCACCGGGCAGGGTGGCCTGCAGGCGCTCACGGTAGGTCTCCACCTCACCGAAGAAATCGTCGTGGTGCTTCTTGCCTGCGGGCATCTGCAGCGCGGCGGCATTGAAGGCCGGGTCGGCTTTCACCGTGGTGCGGTGGCGATACAGGTAGTAGCCGGGGGCGATCTTGAACTGCAGTTGGATCTGGCCACGTTCGGGCGCGCTGGCGGTCAGCGCGAACGCCTGGTCCACCGGCAGCAGATCTTTTTCATCCAGCGCGAAGGCCGGCAACGAAAGCCACAACAGGGCGCACAAGGCGGCGCCACGCGCAAACAGAGTCTTCAATCAGTGTCCTCCCGGGTCTGTGCCCGGATCCAGTCCAGATACGCCGGCAGGCCGGCCCGGGTTTCGACCGCGATGCACTCCGGGAGTTCATACGGATGCAGTTCGACGATCCGGGCGATGGCTTCATCGACACGGCTTGCGGTGGTCTTCACCAGCAGTTGCAGTTCGGCGTCGGTGGTCACCTCGCCCTGCCAGCGGTACGTCGACTGTGCGCCGTCCAGGCGGGTGACGCAGGCGGCCAGGTGCTCGGCGACCAGCGCGTGCGCGATGCGCTCGGCACTGGCCCGGTCCGGGCAGGTGGTCAACAGCAGCAGGACGGGATCGACGTTCGACATGACCGTCGAGTATAGGGCCGTCGCCGGGGCAGGGCCCGGCGACGGCAGTGGACCGCAGCGGCGATCATCCTG
>NZ_JBHZOP010000174.1:0-12078 GCF_042787595.1 Stenotrophomonas sp. YIM B13575
GGTCCGGTTGCGGGGGGCGCTGCAAGTACGTCCTTGTAAGCTCGGTCGCCGCATCCATGCGGCTCACGCCCCCGCAACCGGACCCACCCCGCCTTCGACAGATTCCTGCGAGCTGTCGGAATAGCATGGCCTGCTCTTGGTAGGTGTCGACCTTGGTCGACACGTAGATCCACGCCATGCGTGGATCGGGAATCGCAGTGGGCATGAACGGAAATCGAGTCGTTCGCCCGGAAGTGCCATGAGACAATTGAAAGCAATCCGGCTCCTTGCAGCCGCCCGTTCGGCCCGTTTTCTTCCTGATGTCTACCTCTTCCCCCCGCATTGCCACCACGTCCCCGCGTATCGCCCTGGGCGGCATCGGCCTGGCTGCGATCGGCGCCGTTGCCGCATCGGGCAAGGCCATCATCGTCAAGCTGGGGCTGCGCCATGGCGTGGACGCGACCACGCTGCTGGCGCTGCGCATGCTGATGGCGCTGCCCCTTTTCGCGCTGATGGCGGTGTGGGCTTCGCGCCGTGCGGAGCGATTGTCCTGGGCTGACCGGGCGCGCGTGCTGTGGCTCGGCTTCACCGGGTACTACCTGTCCAGCCTGCTGGATTTCCAGGGCCTGCAGTACATCAGCGTGACCCTGGAACGGTTGATCCTGTACTTGAACCCGACCCTGGTGCTGCTGATCAACGTGCTGCTGGCGCGGCAGCGGCCGGGTCGATGGCAGGTCGGCGCGCTGGTGCTCAGTTATCTCGGTGTGCTTATCGCGTTCGGCCATGACCTGCAGCGCGAAGGTGGGCAGATCATTCTCGGCAGCCTGCTGGTGCTGGGCAGTGCGCTCAGCTATGCGCTCTACCTGTTCGGCAGTGGCCAGGTGGTCGCCCGTATCGGCGCGGTGCGCCTGACCGCCTACGCCAGTTGCGTGGCCAGTGTGCTGGTGCTGCTGCATTTCACCATTACCCACCCGCTGCCGCTGCTGTGGCAGGCACCCGCTGCGGTGCAGTGGCTGTCGCTGATCAATGCGACGGTCTGCACCGTGCTGCCGGTGCTGGCGATCATGCTGGCGGTGCAGCGCGTCGGCTCGTCGCTGGCCGCGCAGGTGGGTATGCTGGGCCCGGTTTCCACCATCGTGATGAGCCTATGGCTGCTCGACGAACCGATGGGGCCGGCGCAGATCGCCGGCACCGTGCTGGTCCTGCTCGGCGTACTGCTGGTGACGCGGCTGCGCCGCTGACGCCGGAGCAGGCGCGTGCGCGCATCCTGGCGGTGATCCATGCAATCCCGCCAGGGCAGGTGATGGGCTACGGGCAGGTCGCGATGCGCGCCGGCCTGCCCGGACGTGCCCGGCTGACCGCGCGCATCCTTGGCCAGAATGAGGATCCCGCGTTGCCCTGGCACCGGGTGCTGCGTTCGGATGGGCGCATCGCCATGGCCGAAGGTTCCGCCGGTTGGCGCGAACAGTCGCAGCGGCTGCGTGCCGAGGGTGTCGTCGTGGAAAACGGCCGGGTGCGGATGCCCGCGGTCGACCCGGCGGCGGCGCTGGATGCGGCCGTATGGGGGCCGGGCTGATCGCTGCCTGCGACTGAACGGGCGACCGTCCGCTCTGGTCAAAAAGGGCCGGTGCTGCGGCTATGATGGAGGCCGTTCCATGCCGGTGTCCCCATGTTCCCGCGACTGCCAACCGTCACCAAGGCCCTGTTGATCGCCAACGCGATCCTGTTCCTGCTGCAGCAGCCGTTCCTGCTCGGCATGCAGACCTTCGAGCCGTTCATGCTGCAGCCGCTGCAGCAGGGCTTCGATGCGTTCTCGCCGGGCGGCAACTTCCAGCCCTGGCAGCTGCTGACCTACGGCTTCCTGCATGGCAGCTTCTTCCATCTGTTCTTCAACATGCTGGCCGTCTTCATGTTCGGCGCGCCGCTGGAACAGACCTGGGGCGAGAAGCGCTTCCTGATCTATTACCTGGTGTGCGTGGTCGGTGCCGGTCTGTGCCAGTTGCTGGTCGGCACGATGCTGGAGAACCCGGCCACGGTGCTGGGTGCTTCCGGTGGTGTGTTCGGCCTGCTGCTGGCCTACGGCATGCTGTTCCCCAACCAGCGGGTGATGCTGCTGTTCCCGCCGATTCCGATGAAGGCGCGTACGTTCGTGATCCTGTTCGGCGTGGGCGAGCTGGTGCTGGGCATGACTGGCTGGCAGCCGGGCGTTGCCCATTTCGCACACCTCGGCGGCATGCTGTTCGGCTGGCTGCTGATCCGCTACTGGCGCGGCCAACCGCCGTTCAACAAGCGTCGTCCCCCCGGCCCGCCGAAGCGCCCGAACCATCTGCGCAGCGTCAAATGATCCTGCGGATCATTTGACGCGGGTAGGTGCCAACCTTGGTTGGCACGCGTTGACGCCGGTAGATGCCAACAGCAGGTCATGCAGGCGGCGGGGCATACCGACATCCACGCATGGCGTGGATCTACAGATCCTGCAGCACCACCTGCGCGGCATTGTGTCCCGGCGCACCGGTCACCCCGCCGCCCGGATGCGTGCCCGCGCCACACAGGTACAGGCCGGGCAGGGCGCCGCGATAGCCGGCCTGGCCGACCATTGGTCGTGCCGAGAACAGTTGGTTGGCGCTGAGTGCACCGTGGAAGATGTCGCCGCCGATCAGCCCGAACGTCCGCTCCAGATCCAACGGTGAAAGCGCCTGCCGACCGAGCACGCTGTCGGCGAAGCCCGGAGCGAAGTGATCGACGGTGGCGATCATCAGGTCGGCGACGGTATCCCGGTGATCATCCCAGTGCCGGCCAGCGGGCAGCTCCGGCGCCACGTGCTGGCAGAACAGGCTGGCCACATGCTGCCCGGGCGGCGCCAGCGAATCGTCCAGCGTGCTCGGAATCAGCATCTCCACGATCGGCTCGCGCGACCAGCCATCGCGGCGTGCATCCAGCCAGGCACGGTCCATGTAATCCAGGCTGGGCGCCATGATGATGCCGGCACTGAGGTGGTCGCCGGGGCCGGGCAGGGCGCGGAAATCCGGTAGCCGCGACAGCGCCACGTTCATCCGGAACGTGCCCGAGCCGCAGCGCCAGTTCGCCATGCGTTCGCGGGTGGTGGCGGGAACCTGGGCGGGCTGAAGCAGTTGTTCGTACAGCAGCTTCGGATTGACGTTGGCCACCACCGCACGTGCGCGCAGGCTCTCGCCGCCGGACAGCGCGACGCCGACCACGCGTCCGTCTTCAACCAACAGGCGCTGCACGCCGGCATCCACGCGCAGCTCGGCACCGGCCGCACGCGCGGATGCGGCGATGGCCTGGCTGATCGCACCCATGCCACCGATGGCGTGGCCCCAGGCGCCCTTGACCCCGTTACACTGGCCGAACACGTGATGCAGCAGCACGTACGCGCTGCCCGGCGTGTAGGGGCTGGCGTAGTTGCCGACAATGCCATCGAACCCGAACAGGGCCTTGATCGGCTCGCTCTCGAACCAGCGGTCCAGGTATTCGGCGGCCGACAGCGTGAACAGATCCAGCAGTTCCTGGCGCAATGCGGGATCAAGCGCGGCCAGCTCGCGCCCGAGCCGGCCCATCTGCCACAGCGCGGGCAGCGCGCGCCAGCCGGCCGTCACCCCGAGGTCGGGCGGCGGACGCAGCGCCCAGTCGCGCAGCACGTCGGCAAATACTTCCAGGCGCGCTTCATAGGCGGGCAGCGCCTGCGCATCGCGCTCGGAGAATTTCGCCACTTCCGCCTGGGTGCGGCCCGGTGCAGACAGCAGGTAGCGACCATCGGGCAATGGCAGGAAGTTGTTGGCCGGCCGCGCGACGATGCGCAGCCCGTGCGCATGCAGCTGCAGCTCCTCGATCACCTTCGGCTGCAGCAGCGATACCGTGTACGAGGCCACCGAGTTGCGGAAGCCGGGATGGAACTCTTCGGTGACCGCCGCGCCGCCGAGTACACCGCGGCGCTCCAGCACCAGCACGCGTTGTCCCGCACGCGCCAGGTACGCCGCACACACCAGCCCGTTGTGGCCGCCGCCAACGATGATCGTGTCCCACGTCGTCATGCGTTGCGGATCGCCGCTTCGATGGTGGCGATGTCGATCTTCTTCATCGGCATCATCGCGTTGAAGGCGCGCTTGGCCAGGGCCTTGTCCTTGCTGGTCACCGCTTCGATCAGCATGCGTGGGCTGATCTGCCAGGAGATGCCCCAGCGGTCCTTGCACCAGCCGCATTGGCTTTCCTGGCCACCGTTGCCGACGATCGCATTCCACAGGCGATCGGTCTCGGCCTGGTCCTCGGTGGAAATCTGGAACGAGAACGCTTCGCTGTGCTTGAAGGTCGGGCCGCCATTGAGCCCGACACAGGGGACACCGCAGACCGTGAACTCGACGGTGAGGACGTCACCCTGCTTGCCATCGGGGAAGTCGCCTGGCGCGTGATGCACGGCGGTTACTTCACTGTCGGGAAAGGTCTTTGCGTAGAACGTGGCGGCCTCGAGCGCACCGTTGTCGTACCAGACGCAGATCGTGTTCTTGTGAGCCATGGCGGGGCTCCGCAGTGGACGAAGGCGCAGCGATAGCACGCGTGGTGTTAATGCCGGATCGTGCTGCACTGCGGGAGCGGGCGGCGCCGCGCTACCATGGCCAGACGACACGACAGGGATGATGCGTGAAGATCCTGATTCTGGGTGGATATGGGGTGTTCGGGGGGCGTCTGGTCCGCTTGCTGGCGGACCTGCCGATGCTGGAACTGCTGATCGGTGGCCGCAACCTGGCGGCGGCACAGGCCTTCTGTGCAAGCTATGTGGGGCAATCGACACTGCGCCCACTGCAGGTCGACCGGCAGCAGCTGGCTGCGGCTTTGCAGGCCGAGCGACCGGAGCTGGTGGTGGATGCCTCCGGTCCTTTCCAGGACTACGGCGAACATCGCTACGGCGCGATCGAAGCCTGCATCGCCGCCGGCATTGATTATCTGGACTTCGCCGACGCGGCGGACTTCGTATTCGGCGTTTCGCAGTACGACGCGCAGGCCAGGGCGGCCGGCATCTACGTGCTGTCGGGCGTCAGCAGCTTCCCGGTGTTGACTGCGGCGGTACTGCGCGAGATGGCCACGCACATGGACATCGTCAGCGTGGAAGGCGGCATCGCGCCATCGCCGTATGCCGGCATCGGCCTGAACGTGATGCGTGCGGTGGTCGGCTATGCCGGTTCACCGGTGAAGCTGCGCCGCAACGGTCGCGACGGGCACGGCATCGGCCTGGCCGAGAGTCGCCGCTTCACCGTCGCGGTGCCGGGGCGGCTGCCGCTGCGCAACCTGCATTTCTCGTTGGTGGATGTGCCTGATCTGCAGGTGCTGCCGCCCGAACATCCGACGATGACCGACATCTGGATGGGGGCTGGCCCGGTACCGGAAATCCTGCATCGCGTGCTGAACCTGCTGGCCAAGGCGCGTCTGCATCTGAAACTGCCGTCGCTGGAGCCGTGCTCGCGGTTGTTCTACACCGTATTGAACCTGATGAAGTTCGGTGAACATCGCGGCGGCATGATCGTACGTGCAGTGGGTACCCGCGATGGTGCGCGTGTCGAACAGAGCTGGCACCTGCTGGCCGAGGCCGATGACGGCCCGTACATTCCGTCGATGGCGATCGAGGCGGTGATCCGCAAGCAACTGGCCGGTGATCGGCCGGCGCCCGGAGCGCGCGCGGCCACACATGCGCTGGAATTGAGCGACTACGACCGGCTGTTTGAAGGCCGCACCATCCACACCGGTTTCCGCCGGGACATGCCGGGTGCCAGCCTGTACCAGCGCGTGCTTGGCAGCGCATACGCGCAACTGTCGGCCAGCGTACAGGCGTTGCACGCACCGTCTGCAGCCAAGCGCTGGAGCGGCACGGCGTCGGTCGAGCGTGGTCGCGGGCTGCTGTCGCGCTTGCTGGGGAAGGTGTTCGGTTTTCCTTCGGCGGGCGCGAGTGTGCCGGTCAGTGTGGAGTTCACCCCGGAGGCGGGTGGTGAGCGCTGGACGCGGACCTTTGCCGGCCGTCGTTTCTCTTCGCTGCAGACGCAGGGGCAGGGGCGCAACGAGGCACTGCTGGTCGAGCGCTTCGGCGTGGTGTCGGTAGCGTTGGCGCTGCTGGTGGAGAACGGGCGGCTGCAACTGGTGCCGCGACGCTGGTCGATCCTGGGCATGCCGTTGCCGCGCGCGCTGCTGCCGGGGGACAACAGCTTCGAGCATGAAGTGGACGGGCGATTCGTGTTCGACGTGGAGATTGGTGCGCCAGTGGTGGGGCGGATCGTGCATTACAGGGGAACGCTGGAGGCGGTGTGACGGGTGTGCGTGCATCGCCAGCTACACCATAGGTGTCGCAAGCAGAATGCGGGGCTGTCGTATCGAACGCTTAACGCAACATCTCGACGACGTTGATGTGACGGATATGACCTGTGTTGTCCCGTTGCGGAGGTTGCCAGAGCGATTGCGTTGATTGACTGGAACTCCCTTGTTTCCAGCTGTCTGGCCCGACTCAAGGGCGATGTCGAGGTCCGCTGCCTGACGCTTTTACCGCGGATTCATCGCGCGTTGCGGCACTGCCTCGCAGGGAACACACGTGCCTATAAATCCCCGTCAGTTTCATCACGGGAGAGAGAGCTTCATGGCATTTGCATCCACACGTCGTGCGCTGAAGCGCAGTGCGCTTTCGGCAGTCTTGTTTTCCATCGTTGGTGCCGTTGCTGCTCAGAGCACGACGGGTACGTTGTACGGCACCGCCGCCGGTGGCGAAGGCGCTACCGTTGTCGCCCAGAGCGACAGCGGTCTGCGGCGGACGGCAGCCATCGATGCACAGGGCCGCTACAGCTTTGGCGCGTTGCCGGTGGGACGCTACAGCGTCAGCGTGCAGCGCGACGGCCGTGTCATCCAGCAGCAGGACAACGTCCAGCTGCGCGTGGGCAGTGGTACCGAAGTGAGCTTCGCCGCACATGACCCGGCCACCACGCTGGACGCGGTCAACGTCACTGCAGCAAACCTGCCGAAGATCGATGTGACCCACACGGTCTCCAAGTCCGTCATCACGTCCGAACAACTGGATGTGCTGCCGATGGGCCGAAGTGCCGAGGCCATCGCTCTGTTGGCCCCGGGGGTGGTCGCCGGCAGCGGTGAATTCTCCAACGGTTCGCGATCCGTGCTGTCGTTCGGCGGCGCAAGCGTTACCGAGAACGCCTACTACCTCAACGGCTTCAATGTCACCAACCCGCTGAGCAACCTCGGCGGCATCAGCCTGCCCTATGGTTCCATCGATCAGCAGGAGACCTTCACCGGCGGGTACGGCGCCGGCTATGGCCGCTCCACCGGCGGTGTCATCAACCAGCTGGGAAAACGCGGCACCAACCGGTGGCGGTTCGGTGCCCAGGTGACGTGGGCACCGGCGGAGCTTGCCGAGTCGCCGGCATCGGTCAACTACCCCGACATGGCCCTGCCGGAGGGGTACGCCTACGAGAACGAGTCCAGGCCGGGCACGTTGTACCGTTACCATCGCGGGGACAAGGCGACCACAACCACCTACAGCGGCTATGTCAGCGGACCGTTGATCGAGGATCGATTGTTCATCCATCTCGCGGCGGAGTCCGAGCGGCGCGAAGGCATCTCCACAGCCAGCGAAGCCAGCGCGCAGCAGGCCCGCAACCACTACCGCGTGGATACACCGAAGTTCTACGGCAAGATCGACTGGAACATCAACGACAGCAACACGCTGGAATACACCCGCTTCCAGGACAATGATCGCTATGGCGGGTACTACACGGAGTTCGAATACCCGTCGTTGGCCGAAGGGGGGCGCACCGGCACCTTCCCCAATACCACCAAGGCCAGCACCGATGTCGACATCTTCAAGTACACCGGGTACCTCAACGACGACCTGACCTTGAGCGCAGTGTGGGGGCGCACGCGCGTCGGCAACCTGGAATTCAATCCATTGGATTCGGGCAACCCCTACATCAGTGGTGCCGGGAACCAGGATCCGTCCCTGATTGGTGGAACGCCGGTCCGCAACGACCAGGCCGACCTGTATACCAAGGCCCCCGATGCGGGCAGCAGGACACAGGGCCTACGCATGGATCTGCAGTACCGCATCGGTAACCACGAACTGACCGCCGGCATCGACAACATGGCGTACTGGGCGAACAACGAAGGTCAGTCCATGACCGGCCCAGGTCATGCCTGGATCTACTCCCGCGGCAATCCGGGTGCGTCGCCCAACCCAGGCTTCGGCATCACACCGCCGGGCGGGGAGGGTTACTTCGTGCAGAAGTACATCTTCTCCACCACCACCAGCATGTCGGTGAAACAGAAGGCCTACTACCTGGAAGACCGTTGGCAGCTGACCCCCGATTGGCTGCTGACACTGGGCCTGCGCAATGATCGTTTCACCAACTACAACAGCGATGGGCTTGCGTATGTGGAAAGTGGCGACCAGTGGGCGCCGCGATTGGGCGCCAGTTGGGATGTGTTCGGTGACGCATCGCTGAAGGTCTTCGCCAACCTTGGCCGCTACTACCTGGCATTGCCCAACAGCGTGGCGATCCGTGGCGCGTCCGCGTCGACCTACACCCGTGAGTACTTCACCTATACCGGCATTGACGCCGACGGCAATCCAACGGGCCTGACGCCGTTGGGTGATGGTCCGGTATCAGCCAACAACGAGTACGGCCAAGCTCCGGATCCCCTTTCGGTAGCGCCCACGGACCTGCGTTCCCAGTACCAGGATGAGCTGATCCTGGGCTTCGAAAAGACCCTGGGCACTACCTGGAACAGTGGCGCAAAACTGACCTTCCGCCGGCTGCAGTCGGCCATCGACGATACCTGTGATTCCGGGCGCTTCGCCGACCGGCTCGCTGGCATGGGCCTGGATCCCGACGCGTACGAGCTCCCCGGCTGCGTGATCTTCAACCCGGGGCAGACCAATACGTTCCAGGTGCGCCATCGCGATGGGTCCGGCTATACGCCGGTCAGTATGAGCGCGTCCGATTGGGGTTACGACGGCAAGAAGGCCAAGCGCGACTACGTCGCGGTTGATCTGTTCATCGAACACCCGATGTCCGAGCGCTGGTACGCGCGCCTTGACTACACCTGGTCGCGCAGCTTCGGCAACACCGAAGGGCAGGTGAGGTCCGATATCGGTCAGGATGATGTTTCCAAAACCCAGGATTGGGATGCGGTGTCGCTGATGGAGTATGCCGGTGGCTACCTCGCAAATGATCGCCGGCACCAGTTGAAGGCATTCGGTGCGTATCAGATCAATGACGAGTGGACCGCCTCGGCGACCGTGCGCGTGATATCCGGCATGCCCAAGAACTGCCTGGGCTACTACGGAAGCGACCAGAGCGATCCGGCGCATGGCTATGGCTCGGCGTACCACTACTGCAACGGCGAACCGTCACGACCCGGCGATGCCGGCCGACAGCCGTGGACGGCGCAGCTGGACATGGGTGTGCTGTACCGGCCAGCGCTTGCCGACAACCGCCTTGGCCTGGGGTTGAACGTCTTCAACGTACTCAACCAGCGCCGTCAGCTGCAGTCGACGGCGACGTACCAGACAGGTCCGGATACGGTTTCCAATCTCTACGGTATGGGAACCCACTTCACGCCGCCGCGTACGGTTCGCCTGACCGCCTCGTACGATTTCTGACCTGCGCGCATAGCGGCTCACTCTCCGCATGGGTTGGCTTGGCCCTGATCCTTCAGGGCCTTTTTCCAATGCGCACTCAACAGAAAAGGGCGCCCGAAGGCGCCCTTTCCGTTAAGGCTATCGCGTCAACCTCAGCGCCAGACCTTGATCTGCTCGGCGTCGGTACGCTGCATCGGCTGGCCCGGCTTGCAGCTGAAGCTTGCGCCGAACGCCGGCAGGTTCGACAACGGGCCGTTGGTGCGCCAGCGGCCCGGTGCACGGATGTCGGCGGTCAGGCGGCGTGCGGCCTCGTTCGGCGACAGCTGCTGCGGCCACAGCGCGGCCCAGGCGCGGAAGAAGCCCTGCTGCTGTGCCGGCTTGGCCTTCGGCTCCTGCGCGGTATACGCGGCCCAGGCCAGTTCCAGACCGGCGATATCGGCCAGGTTCTCTTCCTGGGTCAGCGTGCCGTTGACCTTGGCTCCCTTCACGCCGGGGAACTCGTAGCCGCCGTACTGCGTGGCGACACGGCTGCCGAGCAGGGTCCAGGCGGTCTTGTCGGCCGGGGTCCACCAGCTGCGCAGTTCACCCTTGGCATCGACCAGCGCACCCTTGGCGTCGATCGCACGGGTCAGCTCGTGGCCGACCAGGCCACCGAAGCTGCCGAACTTGTCGGCGGCATCGGCCTTGGCGTTGAACACCGGGCCCTGCAGGATCGCGGCGGTGACGATCAGCCGGTTCTGCGCCAGGTCATAGGCCAGCGACGGCTGCTGCGGCAGCACGTCCCAGCGGCGGTCGGCGTTGCCCTTGCCGATGCGCTTCATCTCCTCGCGGTGACGCCAGGTCGAAGCGATCAGCATGTTGCCGCCGAACGAACCACGGCCCATCGGCTGCACGCTGTAATCCAGGTCGCGCAGCGGGGTGCCGATCTCGATCTTCAGCGCGGCCAGCTTGGCCTGCGCTTCGGTCTTGGCCTCGGCGCTCATCCAGCTGTTGTTCTTGACCGCCTCGATCTGCACTTCGCGCACCTTGTCGACGATCCACGCCGCCTGGCGACGGTCTTCGGCAGACAGGTAACGCGCGGCGTATTCGCGGCCGACCATCGGGCCAGCGGCCACGTTGATCGCGTCCAGCACGCTTTCCCAGCGCTGCGGCGGCAGGGTCTCGCCACGCAGCACGCGGCCACGGAATTCGAACTCCGCATCGCGGTAGGCCTTGGACAGGTACGGCGCCATCGAGTCGCCCACGCGCCAGCGCAGGTAGGCCTTCCACTGGTCCGGCTTGAGCTTGGTGACCATGCCGTCGAGCTGCTTGAACAGCGCCGGATCGGCCAGCGAGACCAGGTCATCGTTGACGCCCTGTGCCTTCAGGAACGCATCCAGCTGCAGGTTGCGGTAGCGGCTGTTGAGGTCCTTGGTGGAGATCGGCGCGTAGTTGTTGAACGGGTTGTTGATGCCCGCCAGCGACTGCGCGTTGCGGGCCAGTTCGGTTTCCAGCGCGATCACTGCCTGCGACTCGGCGTCCAGCTTGGCCGCCGGGGTGCCGGTCAGTGCCAGGATCTGCTTGACGTAGTTGCGGTAGCGGCCCATCAGCGCGACGGTGTCGGCGTCGGTGCGGGTATAGAAGGCCGGGTCAGGCAGGCCCATGCCGCCCTGCATGAAGTAACCGATGTGGCGGTCCAGTGCCTTCAGGTCCACGTCCGGACCGAAGTTGAAGGCCACCGGGATGCCGACCTGGTGCAGCGCGGCGATCGAGGCGGGAATATCCTTGGCCTTCTTGATCGCGTTGATGCGGGTCAGCAACGGCGCGATCGGGTTGGAACCATCGGCCTCCACTGCAGCTTCGTCCAGGCCGCTGGCCCAGAAGTCGCCCAGCAGCTTCTGCACGTTGCCCTGCGGCGCCTTCATCGAGGCGTCCAGCAGTTCACGCTGCTGCTGACGGCTGCGGTCGACCAGCTGGCCCAACGCGGTGGCGGCACCGATCTGCGGCACCGGGTTGGCCTTCAGCCAGCCCGCGTTGGTGGCGTCGTAGAAATCGCTGCACTGCGCACTGACGGCCGGGGCGCGCGCGGCCTTCTTCTTGGCGGCGAACGCATCGTGGGTCGGAACCAGGGTCGCCAGGCTGATGCCCAGGGCGATGGCAAGCGGACGGAAGTTGGGCATGTAGAACGAATCCGTGATGGATTGAGGGCGGGCGAACTATAGCAAGCCGGGCATGGGCGCGGCATGCACGCATCACGGTGCATCCGCCGGGCATGGCCCGGCGCTACCGGGCGGGTGGCATGGGCGCGGCATGCACGCATCACGGTGCATTCGCCGGGCATGGCCCGGCGCTACCGGGTGGCGGGCATGGGCGCGGCATGCACGCATCACGGTGCATCCGCCGGGCATGGCCCGGCGCTACCGGGTGGGTGGCATGGGCGCGGCATGCACGCATCACGGTGCATCCGCCGGGCATGG
>NZ_JBHZOP010000175.1:0-4517 GCF_042787595.1 Stenotrophomonas sp. YIM B13575
TCATCCTTCCTGCAGGCGCCTTCACAAGATACCTGCGCATACTTTCAAAGATCCGGGGAAGTGGCCTCAGCGCCATTCCCGTGTGCTGCGAAGTTTCCTTCGTAGCGAGCCGCCTATTATGCCGGACTTTTCGAGTCCGTCAACACCTTTCGTTCGATCATCTCGTTCGGCGGTGGTGGCGTCCCTTGTGTCGCTGAAGCCCCTTGTTGGCGACCCCTGCGACGGGGGAGGGAAAGTATGTCCCTATTCGCGGCCTTTGTGAAGGGGGTGTGGCAACTTTTTTCATCGGATGTTGCATCTGTTCATCCAGAAGGTCCTGGCAGGGACTGTTCCGCGGAGGGCAGAAGCAGCCGAGCGTGGGCTCGGCTCTACAAGAGCACAAGGAAGGGCCGGCTTGCGCCGGCCCTTCCTTGTTGTCAGGCAGCGACCAGGCGCACGCGGGCGAAGGTGCGCTTGCCGACCTGCAGCAGGCCCTCGAAGCCCGGCTGCAGCACCTGCTGGCCGTCTTCCACCACTTCGCCGTCCACCTTCACCGCACGCTCCTTGAGCTTGCGGTTGGCCTCGGAGTTGCTCGGGGTCAGGCCGGCAGCGGTCAGCAGCGCGGCGATGCGCAGGCCTTCGGCCGGGATCGCCACGTCCTGCAGCGGCAGCTGGGTGATGTCGCCCTGCCCCGTGACAGCCGCTTCCCAGCCGGCAATCGCCTGTTCGGCCGCTGCGGCGTCGTGGAACCGGGTCGCCAGTTCACGGGCCAGGCGCAGCTTCACCACGCGCGGGTTCAGGCCAGCGGCGATCTGCTCGCGCAGGGAAGCCGCTTCGGCCTGACTGATATCGAAGGACAGCAGCTCGATCCAACGCCACATCAGGGCGTCATCCACCTTCATGGTCTTGGTGACGATGTCGATGGCCGGTTCACTGATACCGATGTAGTTGCCCAGCGACTTGGACATCTTGTTGACGCCATCCAGGCCCTCCAGCAACGGCATGGTCAGCACCACCTGCGGCTTCTGGCCGTGGTGTTCCTGCAGGCCACGGCCCATCAGCAGGTTGAACTTCTGGTCGGTCCCCCCGAGCTCGACGTCCGCTTCCAGGGCCACCGAGTCGTAGCCCTGCACCAGCGGGTACAGGAATTCGTGGATGGCGATGGACTGCTGGGCGGCGTAGCGCTTGGCGAAGTCGTCGCGCTCGAGCATGCGCGCCACGGTGTGCTGGCCGGCCAGGCGGATCATGTCGGCCGCGCTCATCTTGCCGAACCACTCCGAATTGAAGCGGACCTCGGTGCGGCTGCGGTCCAGCACCTTGAACACCTGCTCTTCATAGGTGCGGGCGTTGGCCAGCACGTCGTCGCGGCTGAGCGGCTTGCGGGTCAGGCTTTTGCCGGAGGGGTCGCCGATCATGCCGGTGAAGTCGCCGATCAGGAAAATGACCTGGTGGCCGAGGTCCTGGAACTGACGCATCTTGTTCAGCAGCACCGTGTGGCCCAGATGCAGGTCCGGCGCGGTGGGGTCGAAGCCGGCCTTGATGCGCAGCGGGCGGCCTTCCTGCAGGCGCGCGCGCAGATCCTCGAGCTTGAGGATCTCGTCGGCACCGCGGCCGATCAGGGCAAGGGCTTCTTCAATCGAGGACACGTGACTACTCCCGGCAACGCCGTTTCTTATATGGGGTGTTAAAGCGAAGTTAACCCGATCGGCTTCACAAAAGCCAATAGGCACAAGGGTTTGACGCGAATTTGTTAGGTGTCTATGTTACCGGCGTTTGGGCCCGCGTTCCCGGGTCAGCCAGAGACCGACATCTGATGCTCAATTCCGATCAAGGCCGCGCACGCAAGCAGCGCTTCCAGGAACGACTCCACGTCCTGCACGACAACGCCCTGCACCGGAAGCTGAGGCAACACCTCCCCGCTGCGTTCAATGAGCGCTGGACGCGCCGTCATTGGATGCATGCCAGCCTGTTTGTGACCATCGGCGCACTGGTGGCCACGATCGTGCCGGGCTTCTCGCACACCATCGATGCCCCCTACGCCGACAGCCACACCAGCCTGGCCCTGCCGTTGCCGCCGCTGGCAATGGCCCGCCAGCAGCAGATTCCCGGCGACAGCTGGCAGGTGCTGCGGGTACAGCGCGGGCAGACCCTGAGCGACCTGTTCGACAAGGCCGGCATCCCGGCAACCACCCTGCACCGGGTGCTGGACCATCCGGGGGCGCGCGAATCGCTGACCAAGCTGCGCCCGGGCGCCGAGATCGCCTTCGACATGCCGCTGTCCGGTGACCTGCGCAGCATCCGCTTCGACCGCGATGCCGACAACCGGGTCGAGCTGAGCCTGAGCGGCGATGACATCAAGGAAACGGTGACCAAACGCGAGACGTCCACGCGGACGGTGGTCACCAGCGGCGAGATCACCAGTTCGCTGTATGCGGCTGCACGCCGCGCCGGACTGTCGCCATCGGCAATCGCGACGATGACCGACGACATCTTCAAGTACGACATCGACTTCTCCAAGGACCTGCAGCCGGGCGACCGCTTCAGCGTGGTGATGGACGAGACCTGGCGCGAGGGCGAGAAGGTCGACACCAGCAAGATCCTGGCGGCGACCTTCACCACCGGTGGCAAGACCTATTCCGGCTTCCGCTTCGACCGCAACGGCAAGTCCGAGTACTACGACATCAACGGCCGTTCGCTGAAGAAGAGCTTCATCCGCATGCCGATCCCCTTCGCGCGGCTGAGCTCGACCTTCGGCGCGCGCAAGCACCCGGTGCTGGGCAAGATGCGCATGCACAAGGGCGTGGACTACGCCGCGCGCACCGGCACCCCGATCATGGCCGCCGGCGATGCCCGCGTGCAGTTCGCCGGCGTGCAGCGCGGCTACGGCAACGTGGTGATCCTCGACCACGGCCGAGGCCACACCACCCTGTACGGGCACATGTCGCGCTTCGCGAACATCAAGACCGGCCAGCGCGTGGCCCAGGGCACGGTGATCGGCTATGTCGGCTCGACCGGCCTGGCGACCGGCCCGCACCTGCACTACGAGTTCCGGGTCAATGGCGAACACCGCAACCCGCTGACGGTGACCATGCCGCCGCCGGAGCCGCTGAAGGGTGCCGAGCTGGTGGCCTTCCGGGCGCAGACCGCGCCGGCGATGGCCCGCATCCAGGGCATGGAGAAGCTGATCTACGCCGACGCCAGCCCCGCCCCGGCCGCCGAAAGCGCGACCACCGAGGTGGCCAGCGCCAAGGACAAGGCGCCGGCAGGCCGCAAGCGCGGCTGAGCTCTGCGTTGACGAAGGAGGACACGGCAGCACAAGCTTGCCGTGTCCTTTTTTTATGCCCGCCATGAACACCACTGCCGATCCGTCCCTTCCCCTCTACCTGGGCCTGATGTCGGGCACCAGCGCTGACGGCATCGATGCCGCGTTGGTGCAGTTCCCCGCCGGCGGAGGTTGCCGCTTCGTGCATGGGCTGACCGCCCGCTGGGAGCCGGTACTGCGCGCGCGGCTGGTAGCCCTCGGTGAAGGCGGTCCGCTGCAGTCGCTGGAAGAGCTGGGCGAGCTGGACGCGCGGATTGCGATCAGCTTCGCCGCCGCCGCCAACCAGCTGCTGGACGAGGCCGGTGTCGACCGTTCGCAGGTGCGGGCCATTGGCTCGCACGGGCAGACCGTGCGCCATCGACCGTTGGCCGACCCGGCCTTCACCCTGCAGCTGGGCGACGGCAACCGCATCGCCGAACTGACCGGCATCACCACGGTGTGCGATTTCCGCCGCCGCGACGTTGCCGCCGGCGGCCACGGGGCGCCGCTGATGCCCGCCTTCCACCTCGGCATGCTGGGTGCAGCCGATGAGGACCGTGCGGTGCTGAACCTGGGCGGGATCGCCAACCTGACCCTGATTCCGCGCGAAGGCGTCGTGCGTGGCTTCGATACCGGCCCCGCCAATGCGCTGATGGATGCCTGGTGCCAGCGCCATACCGGGCGCAGCTTCGACGCTGACGGTGCCTACGCGGCCAGTGGTGCGGTGGATGACAGCCTGCTGGCTGGCTGGCGTGCGGACCCGTGGTTCGCGCTGCCACCGCCCAAGAGCACCGGACGCGAGCAGTTCCACCTGCCGTGGGCCGAAGCGCACATGGAGGAAGGCCAGTTTGCTGCCGCCGATGTGCAGGCGACGCTGCTGGAGTTGACCGCGGCGACGGTGGTGGATGCGTTGCTCGCCCAGCAGCCGCACACCCGGCGGGTGCTGGTATGCGGCGGTGGCGTGCGCAACGCGCAGTTGATGCGACGGCTGGCGGCGCGACTGCCGGGCGTGGTGGTCGAGTCCACGGCACTGCACGGGCTGGACCCGGAGTATGTGGAGGCGATGGGGTTTGCGTGGCTGGCGCAGCGGACGATGGACGGGCTGCCGGGCAACCTGCCGAGCGTGACCGGGGCGAAGGGGCCGCGGATTCTCGGGGCGATTCACTTGGCGTGAGATGACGCCATCCGCCGGGCATGGCCCGGCGCTACCCGTCGGCGGCGCGCGGTGGCGGAGGGG
>NZ_JBHZOP010000176.1:0-20943 GCF_042787595.1 Stenotrophomonas sp. YIM B13575
GCCATGCCCGGCGGATTTCCGGGGAACGACCGCCGGGCATGGCCCGGCGCTACCGGTTCCGCAGGGGCCGGGGCAGGGCGCTTTTGGTATGCTGGGCAACCGGCTGTGCCGGGCGCAAGACTCCCCCTCACTACACGATTCCCGCAGATCCATGAGCGAAGCTACCGATACCCCCCCCGTCGACGAAAACAAGTTGATCGCCGAGCGCCGTGAGAAACTCAAAGCGCTGCGTGGGCAGGGCATCGCGTACCCGAACGACTTCCGTCGCGAGGACTTCGCCGGCAGCCTGCAGGAAGAATTCGCCGATGCGGAACAGTGGACCGCCGAAACCCTGGAAGGCAACGGCCGCCAGGTGAAGATGGCCGGTCGCCTGATGGCCAAGCGGGTCATGGGCAAGGCCAGCTTCGCCCAGATCCAGGACGAGTCCGGCCGCATCCAGCTGTTCCTGCAGGGCAGCGTGCTGGGCGATGCCTATACCGCCTTCAAGGGCTGGGACGTGGGCGACATCATCGCCGTCGAAGGCGGCCTGACCCGTACCAAGACCGGCGAGCTGTCGGTCAAGGCCGAATCGATCCGCCTGCTGACCAAGTCGCTGCGCCCGCTGCCGGACAAGTGGCACGGCCTGGCCGACGTCGAGCAGCGCTACCGCCAGCGCTATGTCGACCTGATCGTGACCCCGGAGTCGCGCGCGGTCTTCATCAAGCGCTCGAAGATCATCCGTGCGATGCGTGCATGGCTGGACAACCGCGACTTCCTCGAAGTCGAGACGCCGATGATGCATTACATCCCCGGCGGCGCGGCGGCCAAGCCGTTCACCACCCACCACAACGCGCTGGACCTGGACCTGTACCTGCGCGTGGCGCCGGAGCTGTACCTCAAGCGCCTGACCGTCGGTGGCCTGGAGCGCGTCTACGAGATCAACCGCAACTTCCGCAACGAAGGCGTCAGCACCCGCCACAACCCGGAATTCACCATGATGGAACTGTACGAGGCGTATGCCACGTACAACGAGATCATGGACCTGACCGAAGGCGTGATCCGTGACGTGGCGCAGTCGGTGAACGGCTCCACCACGGTGGAGTGGGACGGCGCCAACATCGACCTGGGCCCGGCGTTCCGCCGCTGGCGCATGGACGAGGCGGTGCGCCACCACAACCCGGAAATCTCGGCGGCCGACTGCACCGACCGTGACGCGCTGCTGCGCCATTGCGAGCGCTTGAAGATCCGCGTCAAGCCGTCCTACGGCTGGGGCAAGCTGCTGCTGGAGATCTTCGAAGCCACCGTCGAGCACACCCTGATCCAGCCGACCTTCATCACCGACCACCCGGTGGAGGTCTCGCCGCTGGCCCGTGCCAACGACAATGATCCGGGCTACACCGACCGCTTCGAACTGTTCGTCAACGGCAAGGAACTGGCCAACGGCTTCTCAGAGCTGAACGACCCGGAAGACCAGGCCCAGCGCTTCCAGGCGCAGGTGGCGGCGAAGGAAGGCGGCGACGACGAGGCCATGCACTACGACGCCGACTACATCCGTGCGCTGGAGTACGGCATGGCACCGACCGGCGGCCTCGGCATCGGCGTCGATCGCCTGGTGATGCTGCTGACCGGCAGCAGCTCGATCCGCGACGTGCTGCTGTTCCCGTACATGCGTCCGGAGCAGTAACCGGCTTTTTCGGCGTCCGTTTGTGCGCGCCGTCGCGGTTTGAGACGGCGCCATTGACGCGTCCCGCACTCGGCGTATCGTTATTGCACAACCTTGACACCGGCTATGGCTTGATGGCGTCAGGGGAGGCCGCAATGTGGAGAATTCGCTTCACATTGTGACGACGATCATGAATCGGGGAGCTTGTGACGGGAGTCGAGCCGATGCAGGGTGCCAGCGTGCGCAGCGGCGGGGTATCCTCGCCCGCTGACCTTTCAGCATGGTCGAGAAAGCAGGCAGAGAACGCCTTGAACATCGTCATCGTCGACGACCAGACTTCCGCACGGACGATGCTTCGTCACGTCATCGAGGACATCGCGCCGGAACTGAGCGTGCATGACTTCGGCGATCCGTTGACCGCGCTGGCGTGGTGCGAATCGTATCCGGTCGACCTGCTGCTTCTCGATTACCGCATGCCGGAGATGGACGGGCTGGAATTCGCCCGCCGCTTCCGCCGGCTGCCCAAACACCGCGATATTCCGGTGATCCTGATCACCGTGGTCGGCGACGAGCCGATCCGCCAGGCGGCACTCGAAGCCGGCGTGATCGATTTCCTGGTCAAGCCGATCCGTCCGCGTGAGCTGCGCGCACGCTGCTACAACCTGTTGCAGCTGCGCCAGCAGACCGAGAACGTGAAGCAGCGCGCCCTGTCACTGGAGCAGCGGCTGCTGGCCAGCATGCATGAGGTGGAGGAGCGCGAGCGCGAAACGCTTTCACGGCTGGCACGTGCGATCGAGTTCCGTGATGCCGGCACCAGTGCCTACCTTGAACGGATGGCGCGCGTGGCTGGCCTGATCGCCGAGCAGCTGGGCCTGCCGGAAGACGACGTCAAGTTGATCGAAATGGCTGCGCCGCTGCATGACATGGGCAAAATCGCCATTCCCGATGCGGTGCTGCTCAAGCAGGGCAAGCTCAATGATGAGGAGCTGGCGATCATGCGCCGGCATCCGCGCATTGGCCACGAACTGCTCAGTGGCAGCCAGAACCGCTTCATCCAGGTCGGTGCATTGATCGCGCTGCGCCACCATGAGCGTTACGACGGCAGTGGTTATCCCGATGGCCTGGTCGGCGACGCGATTCCGCTGGAGGCACGCATCGTTGCCGTGGCCGACGTGTTCGATGCGCTGATCTCGCCGCGCCCCTACAAGGAAGCGTGGACGATGGAAGCCACCATGGCCTACCTGTATGCCCAGCGTGGGCGCCTGTTCGACCCGCGTTGCGTGGATGCATTGCTGCGTGGCCGCGAACAGCTGGAGCAGATCTGCGCCGAGCATTCCACAGCTTCGGCACGGCCGGGACTGGGCGAGTGAAACGCCTGCTGTCGAGATTGCGTCTTCGCCTGTCCCAGCGCCAGGACAGCGAGCATGGCCAACAGATCGTCCGCATCATCCTGATCAGTCTGATCCTGGCGTACGTACTGTTGCCTTCGGCGCGGCATGAGCTGCCGCACAGCCAGTATGTCGGTGTGCTGGCGATCGTGTTGACCGGCCTGAGCCTGTCGCTGCTGTTGTTCGGCTGGCTGTTGTGGCGACCGCAGCGCTCCGATCCCCGGCGCGTACTGGGCATGCTGGCCGATTACGGCCTGATCGCCGCCGGCATGATCCAGATGGGTGAGCCGCTGTCGTGGGTCTACATCGTGGTGATGTGGGTGACGGTGGGCAACGGCATGCGCTTCGGCAACCACTACCTGTATGTGGCCGTGGCGATGGCGATGGTCAGCTTCGGCAGCACCGCACTGTCCACGCCGTATTGGCAGCAGAATGCACGCCTGGCCATCGGCCTGTGGCTTGGCCTGGCGGCGGTTCCGCTGTATTTTTCCACGCTGCTGCGGCAGTTGACCGAAGCGATGGCCGAGGCGCGGCGCGCCAGCGAAGCCAAGAGTCGATTCCTGGCCAACATGAGCCACGAGTTTCGCACCCCACTCAATGGATTGAATGGCATGACAGAAGTGTTGGCGACCACGCGCCTGGATGACGAGCAGCGTGAGTGCGTGAGTACCATCCAGGCGTCATCGCGCAGCCTGCTGGCGCTGGTCGAGGAAGTGCTGGACATCTCGGCGATCGAGGCCGGCAAGCTGCGCGTCGTTGCCGAGGATTTCGTTATTTCCGAAGTGATCCAGGCCATCGGCCTGATCCTGTTGCCGCAGGCCAAGGCCAAGCGCCTGGACTATCGGGTGAAGGTGGCCGAGACCGTGCCGCCGACGCTGCGCGGCGATGTCGGGCATCTGCGGCAGATCCTGCTCAACCTGGCCGGCAATGCGGTCAAGTTCACCGACCACGGCCGGGTCGAGATCCGCGTCAGCGTTGTCCACGCAGACACCCAGGGCGGGGTGCGGCTGCGCTTCGACATTCTCGACACCGGCATTGGCGTCGCACCGGCGATGCGCCCGCGCTTGTTCGAGGCCTTCGAGCAGGCCGACGTCAGCATGGCCCGTCGCCATGAAGGTACAGGCTTGGGCACGACCATCGCCAAGGGGCTGGTCGAAGCGATGGACGGCGAGATCGGTTACCTGGACAACCCGCCGCAGGGCAGCCACTTCTGGGTGGAACTGCCGTTCGCGCCACCGCAGCCGGTGGTGCCGGGTGCGGTGCCGACCCTCGCTGCGGGCGGCGAAGCCGGTGCCGGCGGCAATGTCATCGCCTTTGCCGATCCGTTCCTGCGCCATCGCGCGCGCGTGCGCAGCATGCAGATCCTGGTCGCCGACGACCATGAGGCCAACCGCATGGTGCTGCAGCGGCTGCTGCAGAAGGCCGGGCACAAGGTGCTGTGCGTCGATGGTGGCGAGGCGGTGCTCGACGCACTGGCTGAAAGCGAGTTCGATGCGGCCATCGTCGATCTGCACATGCCGGGCATGAGTGGCCTGGACATGCTGAAGGAACTGCGGGTGATGCAGGCCGGTGGCGGCCCGCGCACGCCGGTGCTGGTGCTCAGCGCCGACGTTACTCCCGAAGCGATCCAGCGCTGTACCCAGGCCGGTGCACACGCGTTCCTGGCCAAGCCTGTAGTGGCCGTGCGCCTGCTGGATACCCTGGCCGAGATCGCCAACAACGCCCAGCTCAAGGCCAGTGCGCCGCCGATCGTGCGCACCGTCACCAACCTCGATGGCGTGCTTGATACCGGCGTGCTGGATGAACTGGCGTCGCTGGGAATGGGCGAGGGTTTCGAGCGTGAATTCATCCGCCAGTGCCTGGACGATGCCGAATCGTGCCTGCGCAAGGCCGAAGGCGACGGCGAAGCGGCCCGCTGGGGCGCTTTCCGCGAGCAGTCCCATGCGATCAAGGGCGTCGCCAGCAACCTGGGCCTGGTGCGCGCGTCCAACCGTGCCGGTGAGTTGATGCGGATGGCCGACTGGCAGCTCAAGGCCGAATGGCGGCAGCGTCTTGCGGTGCTGCAGGGGGCGATCAAGGAAGGCCGGCAGGCGCTCGATGCGCGCGCAGAGCGCAAGGCACGCGGCGTGGCCGACGACGGCGAGCGCTAGCGCTGGGTCCGTGCGGCAGGCTGCCGGGCGCTGCACGCCCCATAAAAAAAGCCCGGTGGCCAGCCGGGCTTGAACCCTGCGGGGGAGGGGAACGTATCAGGCCACATCCAGATTGGCGCGTCGGGTCTGCG
The DNA here is from genome assembly GCF_042787595.1 of Stenotrophomonas sp. YIM B13575. Classification (NCBI taxonomy): domain Bacteria; kingdom Pseudomonadati; phylum Pseudomonadota; class Gammaproteobacteria; order Lysobacterales; family Lysobacteraceae; genus Stenotrophomonas; species Stenotrophomonas sp. YIM B13575. The sequence continues at coordinate 5,312 of NZ_JBHZOP010000176.1, forward strand.
CCTTGATCAAACGGTCCATGGTGCGCAGCGAACGGTCGCCCAGGGCCAGCGCCGAATCGACCCAGACCTTGGTGATTTCCAGCAGTTCGTCATAACTGACCGCCTGCGCCAGGTTGCGCGCGGCATTCATCGCCAGGTACGACTGTGGCAGGCGCTGCTGCTGGCGGATCATCTCTTCGACTGCACTGCGACCTTCACCTTTCCTGACCAGCACGTCGACCACGCCCATCGCGTGCATCTCCTCGGCGCTGTAGACACGGCCGTCGAGGATGATCTTCTCGGCCAGCTGCGGCGCCACCCGGCGGCACAGGAACGAGTAGGCGCCCATGCCCGGGAACAGGCCAAACAGCACTTCGGGCAGGCCCATGCCGCAGCCTTCTTCGGCCACGATGGTGTGGCAGGCCAGGGCCATTTCCAGGCCGCCACCCAGTGCATCGCCCTGGATCAGGGCGATCGAACGGACATCGCCGCCGAAGCCGGTGTGCAGATGGTGCACGCCCTCCACGCAGCGTTGCGCGTAGGTCAGCAGCAGGTCGCGGTTGCCTTCGCGGATCAGGCGGGTGAACAGGTCCAGGTCGCCGCCCAGGTTGTAGGCGGCGGCGTCGGAGGCCAGCACGAAATGGCGCAGCTGGCCGCTGTGGCGCTGCGCCGGGCCGCGGGTGATGGCGCTCATGTAGCTCCACATCTCGTCCAGCATGTCCTTGCGGCAGCAGGGACGCACGCCGGTGGAGGCGTCGGCGTGCATGAACAGCCAGTGGGCGGCGCCGTCGGCGCTGTCCTGGGTGCGGATGGTGGCATAGGGCGAGCCGCTGCTGGGCAGCTTTTCGATGGTACTCATGGAAGGGTCCTCGGCGGTGCGGCCCGCAGATCAAGGTGGTGGCCGGCGGGCCGAACGGTCCACTCACGCGGCGATGCTACACCGGCCCCGGGCCCGCGCACGCGAAAAGGCCCGGGTCGTTGCCGACCCGGGCCTGAGTGCGTTCAACTTTCCGCAAACCCTTACGGGGCGGGCGTATCGCGGAGTTCGCGACGCAGGATCTTGCCGACGTTGGTCTTCGGCAGCTCTTTTCGGAATTCAACGATTCTGGGGTGCTTGTAGCCGGTCAGGTTGGCCCGGGCGTGTTCCTTGACCATCTCGGCGGTCAGGTTCGGGTCCTTCTTGACGATGACCACCTTGACCACCTCGCCGGACTTCTCGTCCGGTACGCCCACTGCGGCCACTTCCAGCACGCCCGGCATCATCGCGATCACGTCTTCGACTTCATTCGGGTACACGTTGAAGCCGGACACCAGGATCATGTCCTTCTTGCGGTCGACGATGTAGAAGAAGCCGTGCTCGTCCATCTTCGCCATGTCGCCGGTGTGCAGCCAGTCGTCGGCGTCGATGGCCTTGGCGGTTTCCTCGGGGCGCTGCCAGTAGCCCTTCATCACCTGCGGGCCGCGGATGCACAGTTCGCCCACTTCACCCAGCGCCAGGATGTTGCCGTTGTCGTCCTTGATGCAGGCATCGGTGGACGGAATCGGCAGGCCGATCGAGCCGTTGTACTCGGCAAGGGTAAGCGGGTTGATGCAGGCCGCCGGCGAGGTCTCGGTCAGGCCGTAGGCCTCGACCAGGGTGACGCCGGTGGTCTTCTTCCAGCGCTCGGCGACCGCACGCTGCACGGCCATGCCGCCGCCCAGGGTCACCTTCAGCGAGGAGAAGTCGACGGTGTCGAAGCCGGGGGTGTTGAGCAGGCCGTTGAACAGCGTGTTGACGCCGGTGATCGCGGTGAAGCGCACCGACTTGAGCTCCTTGACGAAGCCCTTCATGTCACGCGGGTTGGTGATGAGGTGGTTGCAGCCACCGAACTTCATGAAGACCAGGCCGTTCGCCGTCAACGCGAAGATGTGGTACAGCGGCAGGGCGGTGATGATCCATTCCTTGCCCATCTCGATGCCCGATGCGCTGATCCAGGCCGAGGCCTGCTGCATGTTGGCGATCAGGTTGCGGTTGGTCAGCATCGCGCCCTTGGCCACACCGGTGGTGCCGCCGGTGTACTGCAGGAACGCCACGTCGTCGTGGTCGATCTCGACCTTCGGCAGCGTGTGGCGGCTGCCCAGCTTGAGCGCCTGTTTGAAGCGCACCGCGCCCTTCAGATGGTAGTTGGGCACCATCTTCTTGATGTACTTGAGCACGAAGTTGACGATCACGCCCTTGGTGCCGAGCAGGTCGCCCAGGCCGGTGGTGACCACATGCTTGACCGGCGTATCGGCGATGACCTGTTCGACGGTGTCGCCGAAGTTGTCCACCACCACGATCGCGGCAACCCCGGCGTCGACCAGCTGATGCTTCAGCTCGCGCGCGGTGTACAGCGGGTTGACGTTGACCACGGTCAGGCCGGCACGCAGCACGCCGAAGGTGGCCACCGGGTACTGCAGGCAGTTGGGCATCATCAGGGCGACGCGGTCGCCCTTCTTGAGCTTCAGCTCGCCCAGCAGGTAAGCGGCGAACTGCTCGACCAGGGCATCGGTCTCACCGTAGGTGAGGGTCTTGCCGAAACTGGAGTAGGCCGGTCGGTCGCGGTACTTCGCGACGGACGCGTCGAAGACCGAAACTACCGAATGGAACTCGTTGACGTCGATTTCGGCGGGAACGCCTTTCGGATAGCTCTGCAGCCAGGGACGATCCAGACTCATATTCCCCCTCCAGGAATCGTAATGATGGGTGCGGCGCGGACAGTATCCGCCAGAACCGCTCTCCGCAGCATACCGTCCCGTAGGGAAAACGCGAAGAGGCGTGCCGCGTAGTGGCTGGATGCGTCAGAAGACGCCGGGCATGGCCCGGCGCTACCGAAGGGGCAGAGGCAGCGCCGGGCCATGCCCGGCGGAGCAGCCGTGTCAGCCGCGGCTGCGCACCGGAGCGCCGTTGGCCTTGTAGTACGGCGCAGTGCTGCGCGGCAGCGGGGTGCGGCCACGGATCACATCGGCCAGCTTCTCGGCGATCATGATGGTCGGCGCGTTGAGGTTGCCGGTGACCACCTGCGGCATGATCGAGGCATCGACGATGCGCAGGGCTTCCAGGCCGTGCACGCGACCCTGGCCGTCGACCACCGCCATGGGATCATCGGCGTGACCCATCTTGTTCGAGCACGACGGGTGGTAGGCGGTCTCGGCATGCTCGCGCACGAACGCATCGATCTGCGCGTCGGTCTGCAGCGCGCTGCCCGGCGAGATCTCGCGGCCACTGTACGGTGCCAGCGCCGGCTGCGCGAAGATCTCGCGGGTGATCCGGATCGCCGAACGGAACTCGCGCCAGTCCTGGTCGTGCGACATGTAGTTGAACAGGATGCTGGGATCTTCGCGCGGGTCCTTCGAGCGCACGTGGATGCGGCCACGGCTCGGCGAGCGCATCGAACCGACATGCATCTGGAAGCTGTGCGCCTTGATCGGGTTGGAGCCGTTGTAATTGATCGCCACCGGCAGGAAGTGATACTGCAGGTTGGGCCAGTCGAATTCGGCATCGCTGCGGATGAAACCGCCAGCTTCGAACTGGTTGCTGGCGCCGATGCCGGTGCCCAGGAACAGCCATTCGGCGCCGATCGCCGGCTGGTTGTACAGCTTCAGTGCCGGGGCCAGCGAGACCGGCTTCTTGCACTCGTACTGCAGGTACATTTCCAGATGATCCTGCAGGTTGGCGCCGACGCCGGGCAGGTGGTGCACCAGGTCGATGTCGAGGCTGCGCAGCAGGTCGGCCGGGCCGACGCCGGAGCGCTGCAGGATCTGCGGCGAGGCGATGGCGCCGCCGCACAGCAGCACTTCGCGGCGGGCGGTGGCGCGCTGCGGCTGGTCGTTGTGCAGCCACTGCACGCCCACGGCGCGCTTGCCCGAGAACAGGATGCGGTCGGTCAGCGCGTGGGTGACGATGGTCAGGTTCGGGCGCGGCTTGGCCAGGTCCAGGTAGCCACGGGCGGTGCTGGAGCGACGGCCCTTCGGGGTGACCGTGCGGTCCATCGGACCGAAGCCTTCCTGCTGGTAGCCGTTGAGATCGTCGGTGCGCGGGTACCCGGCCTGCACGCCGGCCTCGACCATCGCTGCGAACAGCTCGTTGTTGCCGGCCTTGGGCGTGGTGACGCGCAGCGGGCCGTCACCGCCGTGGTAGTCATTGGCGCCGATGTCGCGGGTTTCGGCCTTGCGGAAATACGGCAGGCAGTCCAGGTAGGTCCAGTCTTCCAGGCCCGGCATGCCGGCCCAGTTGTCGTAGTCCATCGCGTTGCCGCGGATGTAGCACATGCCGTTGATCAGCGACGAACCGCCCAGGCCCTTGCCACGACCGCAATCCATCCGGCGGTTGTTCATGAAGGGCTCGGGATCGGTCTTGTACGCCCAGTTGTAGCGCTTGCCCTGCAGCGGGAAGGCCAGTGCGGCGGGCATCTGGGTACGGAAGTCGAGCCGGTAGTCCGGGCCACCGGCTTCCAGCAGCAGCACGCTGACATCGGCATCTTCGGTGAGGCGGGTGGCCAGCACGTTGCCGGCCGAACCGGCGCCGATGATGATGTAGTCGTACTCGTTATGGGTGCTCATGGTTGCTCTCCTGCAGGCCGGGCGCACTGCGTGCAGGCGTCCCGGCGGAATGTCGGATCGGCGCGGTGGCCGGACGATGGGCGGTGCTCGGGGGCGCGCCGGTCAGAACACGCTGGCGTAGTCGCCCAGTTCGACCTGCACCGACTTGATGCGGGTGTAGTGGCCGAGGGTGGAGATGCCGTTCTCGCGGCCGACACCGGACTGCTTGTAGCCACCGACCGGCATTTCCGCCGGCGACTCGCCCCAGGTGTTGATCCAGCAGATGCCGGCTTCCAGGCGATGGATGATGCGATGTGCGCGGCTGATGTCCTTGCTGACCACGCCTGCGGCCAGGCCGAAGGTGGTGTCGTTGGCACGACGCACCACTTCGTCCTCGTCGTCGTAGGCGAGGATGCTCATCACCGGCCCGAAGATTTCTTCCCGGACAATGGTCATGTCATCGCGGCAGTCGGAGAACACCGTCGGCAGCACATAGGCGCCCTCGGCCAGGGCGCCGTCGGTGGCGCGACCGCCGCCGGTCAGCAGGCGCGCGCCTTCGCTCTTGCCGCTTTCGATGAAGCGCAGCACGTTGTCCATGTGCGGGAAGCTGGTCAGCGGGCCGAAGTTGGTCTCGGCGGCCATCGGGTCGCCGATGCGGATGCGCTTGACGCGCTCGACCACGGCGGCTTCGAACGCGGCCAGCATGCTGCGCGGCACGAACACGCGGGTGCCGTTGGTGCAGACCTGGCCGGAGCTGAAGAAGTTGGCCATCACCGCGATGTCGGCGGCGCGGTTCAGATCAGCGTCGTCACAGATCACCAGCGGTGACTTGCCGCCCAGTTCCATGGTCACTTCCTTCAGCGACGACGAGGCGGCGCTGGCCATCACCTTCTTGCCGGTGGCGACGCCGCCGGTGAAGGAGATCTTCTCGATCACCGGGTGTTCGGTCAGCCAGTTGCCAATCTCGCGGCCGGGGCCCTGCACGACGTTGAACACGCCGTCCGGCACGCCGGCTTCGGTGTAGATCTCGGCCAGCTTGATCGCGGTCAGCGGGGTCACTTCGGACGGCTTGAACACCATCGCATTGCCGGCGGCCAGGGCCGGGGCCGACTTCCACATGGCGATCTGGATCGGGTAGTTCCAGGCGCCGATGCCGGCGACCACGCCCAGCGGCTCGCGCCGGGTATAGAAGAAGCTCGATTCGCGCAGCGGCAGCTGGATGCCTTCGATGGCCGTGGCCAGGCCGGCGTAGTACTCCAGCACGTCGGCACCGGTGACGATGTCCACCGTGGTGGTTTCGGCCAGCGCCTTGCCGGTATCCAGGGTTTCCAGATGGGCCAGCTCGTCATTGCGCTCGCGCAGGATCTCGACGGCGCGGCGCAGGATGCGCGAGCGCTCCATCGCGGTCATCGCTGCCCACACCTTCTGGCCTTCGCTCGCGCTTTCAACCGCGCGCTCGACATCGGCCTGGCTGGCGATCTGCACGTCGGCCAGCACCTGGCCAGTGGCCGGGTTGATGGTCTGGAAGGTCTTGCCACTGGTGGCATCGATGCGGCGGCCGTGGATGTAGAGCTGTTGCACGGGCAGGGTGGTCATCGGCTTGCTCCTGGAAGGGGTGGGGCGGGTTGCTGGCGCGCTCAGGGCGCGTTGGCCTGCAATTGGAAATCGATGTAGCCGTAGGCGATGCGGCGTGCCTTGTCGGCGTTGAAGTCACCGCCGACCAGGCTGCCGCGCAGCCACAGGCCGTCGATCATCGCGGCCAGTCCGCGTGCGGACAGGCGTGCCTGTGCATGCGGCAACTGGCGGTTGAACTGGTGGCAGAGGTTGGAGAACAGTCGCTGGTCGTTGGCACGCTGCAGCCGGGTCAGTTCCGGCTGGTGCATGCTCGCGGCCCAGAACGTCAGCCATACACGCATGGCGGTCCCGTTGGTCTGGCTGTCGTCGAAGTTGCCATCGACGATGGCGCGAAGCTGTGAACGTGCGTCGTCGGCGGCCGCGTCGCGATAGCGGGCGACGGCGGCCTTCAGCTCGCGCAGGATCTGCCGCATCGCGGCATTGAGCAGGCCGTCCTTGTCGCCGAAGTAGTGGGCGACGATGCCGCTGGACAGGCCGGCCTTCCTGGCGATGGTAGCGACGGTGGCATCGGCCATGCCGATCTCGTCGATGGTCTGGAAAGTGGCCCGGATCAGCTGCTCGCGGCGGACCGGTTCCACGCCTTTCTTCGGCATTGTCTCTCCACGGATTGCGACCCGGGATGCCGGGCTGGTGAAGATCATACTTTTTATTGATTGAACGTTCAATCAATAAACCCTACGATGCCGGTCGCGCCCCCACGCCATGGGCCCGGTTTCCGGTCCGGCCCCGCCCATGTGCCCCCCTGGACTGATGAGACGACCCCATGTCTTCCCTGGCTCATCCCAAGCGCTCGCCCCTGCGCTTGAACCGTTTCGTGTTCTTCAGTTCGTCGGTCTCCATCGGCATCCTCGGTGCGTTGACCGTGTTCTTCCCGCAGGCCAGCGAGCACTGGCTGCAATGGGCGCAGGCCGAGGTCTCGGCGGCGTTCGGCTGGTGGTACATGCTGTTGATCGTGGCCTGCCTGGGCTTCGTGCTGTGGCTGGCGTTCTCGCCGTATGGGCGCATCCGCCTGGGCCATAACGAGGAATCGCCCGCCTTCGGCTACGTGGCCTGGGTGTCGATGCTGTTCTCGGCCGGCATCGGCATCGCGCTGCTGTACTACGGCGCCTACGAGCCGCTGGACCATTTCCTCAACCCGCCTGGGCAGCCCGGCGGCACCGTCGCGGCCGGACGCGAAGCAATGGTGCTGACCTTCCTGCACTGGGGGCTGCACGGCTGGGCGTTGTACGCCCTGGTCGGCGTGGCGCTGGGCTACTTCGCCTACCGCCGCAACCTGCCGCTGGCGCTGCGTTCGGCGCTGTACCCGATCTTCGGCGAGCGCATCCATGGCCGCATCGGTGACATGGTCGATGGCTTCGGCATCCTGGCGACGCTGATCTCGATGGTCACCAACCTCGGCATCGGTGCGCTGGTGGTGCAGTCCGGCCTGGTCTACCTGTTCCACATCCCGGATACACCGCAGGTGCTGGTGGCGATCGTGCTGGTGATGATGGTCGTGGCCACCATCGGCGTCGTTGCCGGTGTGGAGAAGGGCATCGCCTGGCTGTCCAACCTCAACGTGCGGCTGCTGTGCCTGCTGCTGCTGTTCGTGCTGGTAACCGGGCCGACCCTGCATCTGTTCGACGGCTTGGTGCAGAACACCGGCGACTACCTGGGCGCGTTCGTGCGCAAGAGCTTCGACATGTACCTCAATGACCCGAAGGGACGTGAGTGGATGGGCTCGTGGACGCTGTTCTACTGGGCCTGGTGGATTGCCTGGGCACCGTTCGTGGGCCTGTTCGTGGCGCGCATCTCGCGCGGCCGCACCATCCGCGAAGTGATCATGGGCGTGCTGCTGATCCCGCTGGGTTTCACCCTGGCGTGGCTGTCGATCTTCGGCAACACCGCCATCGACCTGGTGCTGAACCATGGTCAGGCGGTGCTGGGCGAAGTGGCCCAGCATGATGCGGCGATGACGCTGTTCAAGCTGCTGGAGTACCTGCCTGCAGCGCCGTACATCGCCGGTGCGGCGGTGGTGATCGGTTTCGTGTTGTTCCTGACCCCGGTTGATTCGGGCACGCTGATGATCGCCAACCTGTGCACCCGGCGTGTCGATGATGGCGTGGAGGACGGGCATGACGCGCCGATCTGGCTCCGCGTGTTCTGGGCGGCGGGCATCACCGTGGCCAGCGTCGGCCTGCTGCTGGCCGGCAACTTCAGCGCGATGCAGACGGCGGTGGTGCTGTGCGGCCTGCCGTTCTCGTTCATCCTGGCGTTCTACATGTGGGGCCTGTTGAAGGCGCTGCGTACCGACCCGGATGCGCCGCGCCGGTAGGTAGCGCCGGGCCATGCCCGGCGAGCGCCAAACAAAAGGGCCGGATCTGTGAGGATCCGGCCCTTCTTCTTGTAGAGCCGAGCCCATGCTCGGCTGATGCTGTGGCGATGCAGCCGAGCGCAGGCTCGGCTCTACCGCTGATGCGTTACTTGCTGGCGAGCTGGCGCAGCACGTACTGCAGCAGGCCGCCGTGGCGGAAGTACTCCACTTCCTTCGGGGTCAGCAGCATCACCGACACTTCGAAGGTCTTCTTCGTGCCATCGGCCTTGGTCGCGGTGACCGTGGCGCGCTTGCTGGCACCATCCTCCAGGCCGGTGACATCGATCACTTCCGAACCGTCCAGGCCCAGCGACTGTGCGTTTTCACCGTTGCGGAACTGCAGCGGCAGCACGCCCATGCCGACCAGGTTGGAGCGGTGGATGCGCTCGAAGCTCTCGGCGATGACCGCCTTCACGCCCAGCAGCAGGGTGCCCTTGGCGGCCCAGTCACGCGACGAACCGGTGCCGTACTCCTTGCCGGCCAGCACCACCAGCGGCACCTTGTCGGCCTTGTACTTCATCGCCGCGTCGTAGATCGCCAGCTTTTCCGGCTGGCCACCGTTGGCCGGGTAGTACAGGGTGTTGCCGCCTTCTTCGCCACCGAACATCAGGTTCTTGATGCGGATGTTGGCGAAGGTGCCGCGGACCATCACGTCATCGTTGCCGCGGCGGCTGCCGTAGCTGTTGAAGTCGGCCGGCTGCACGCCGCGCTCCTGCAGGAAGCGGCCTGCCGGCGAATCCTTCTTGATGTTGCCGGCCGGGGAGATGTGGTCGGTGGTGATCGAATCGCCGAACAGGCCCATCACGCGCGCGCCGTGCACGTCGTCGATGGTGCCGACCTGCATGGTCATGCCATCGAAGTACGGCGGGTTCTTGATGTAGGTGGACGCATCGCTCCACGCGTACAGATCACCGTCCGGCGAGGCGATGGTGTTCCAGCGGGTATCGCCCTTGAACACGTCGGCGTAGTTCTGCTTGAACATCTCCGGGCCGACGGTAGCGGCGATGACGTCGCCGATTTCCTTGTTGCTCGGCCAGATGTCGCGCAGGTACACCGGCTGGCCATCGCTGCCGGTGCCCAGCGGTTCGCTGGTCAGGTCGATGTCGGTGGTACCGGCGATGGCGTAGGCCACCACCAGCGGCGGGCTGGCCAGGTAGTTCATCTTCACTTCGGGGTGCACGCGGCCCTCGAAGTTGCGGTTGCCCGACAGCACCGAGGTCACCACCAGGTCGCCACTGGCGATGCCGGCACTGACTTCGGTCGGCAGCGGGCCGGAATTGCCGATGCAGGTGGTGCAGCCATAGCCGACCACATAGAAGCCGATCTTCTCCAGCTCGGTGAGTACACCGGCCTTTTCCAGATAGTCGGTGACCACGCGCGAGCCTGGGCCGAGCGAGGTCTTGACCCACGGCTTGCGGTCCAGGCCCCTGGCGGCCGCGTTGCGGGCCAGCAGGCCGGCGCCGATCATCACCGCCGGGTTGGAGGTGTTGGTACACGAGGTGATGGCGGCGATGACCACTGCGCCATCCTTCAGCCGCACTTTCCTGCCGTCCATCTCGATGTCGGCGTAGCCCTTGGCCAACTGCTCGTTGCCCACTGCGGCGCCGCCACCTTCGTTGACGAAGGTGGACACATCCTCGCTTCGCTTGTCACGGTTGGCGGTCATGCCGACCAGGGCGTCGCGGTAGTTCTTCTGCACGTCTTCCAGCAGCACGCGGTCCTGCGGGCGCTTGGGGCCGGCCAGCGAGGGCTTGACCGTGCCCATGTCCAGTTCCAGCGTGGTGCTGTACTGCGCATGCGGGCTGTTGGCGTCGTGCCACAGGCCCTGCGCCTTGGCATAGGCTTCGACCAGGGCGATCTGCTCTTCGCTGCGGCCGGACAGGCGCAGGTAGGTCAGCGATTCGTTGTCGATCGGGAAGATGCCGCAGGTGGCGCCGTATTCCGGGGCCATGTTGCCGATGGTGGCGCGGTCGGCCAGCGGCAGGTGCTGCAGGCCGTCGCCGTAGAACTCGACGAACTTGCCGACCACGCCGAGCTTGCGCAGCATCTGGGTGACGGTCAGCACCAGGTCGGTGGCGGTGGCGCCTTCGGGCAGCTTGCCGGTCAGCTTGAAGCCGACCACCTGCGGAATCAGCATCGACGAGGGCTGGCCAAGCATGGCCGCCTCTGCCTCGATGCCGCCCACGCCCCAGCCGAGCACGCCGATGCCGTTGATCATCGTGGTGTGGCTGTCGGTGCCGAACACGGTATCGGGGTAGGCGATGGCCTTGCCGTCCTTGTCCGCGGTCATCACCACGCGAGCCAGGTTTTCCAGGTTGACCTGGTGGACGATGCCGGTGTTGGGCGGCACCACCTTGAAGTTGTCGAAGGCCTTCTGGCCCCAGCGCAGGAAGCCGTAGCGTTCCTGGTTGCGCTGGAATTCGATCTTGCCGTTGAGGTCCAGTGCGTCGGGCTTGCCGAACACGTCCACCTGCACCGAGTGGTCGATGACCAGTTCGGAGGGGATCAGCGGATTGATCTGTTCCGGGCGACCGCCGAGCTTGACCACCGCATCGCGCATCGCGGCCAGGTCAACCACGCAGGGCACGCCGGTGAAGTCCTGCAGCACCACGCGTGCGGGCATGAAGGCGATTTCGGTGTCGGGCTCGGCGCTGGGCTGCCAGCGGGCGACGGCCTCGATGTGATCCTTGCCGACGGTGACGCCGCCATCCTCGTGCCGGAGCAGATTCTCCAGCAGGATCTTCATCGAGTAGGGCAGGTGGGAGATGTCGAAGCGCTGGCCCAGCGTGGGCAGGCTGAAGTAGTCGTAGGTCTTGCCGCCGACGTCCAGCTGGCTGCGGGTGGAGAACGAATCGCTCATGCGGGATGACTCCTCTTGCGGATGGCTTGCAGTGGCCCGCATGGGCGGGCCTGCTTGCGTTTGCCGGTGGCACTCCGGCCCCGGATCGTGCCCAGTATCGGCGATCCGGCGCCCGGCAATGACCCGGCAGGCTTGGAACGCAAGGTTACAGCGATGTGTGTAGCCTTCGTGTCAGCGTACGCATCGTTTTTCGCCGGCCCGCACGCAGACGGGGCGCTCATGGGCGCCCCGTCCGGGTATGCATCTGCTGCAGGGCTTACTTGCCGTTGGCGGCATCGAGCAGCGGGTTGCCGGTCTTGGCGCCACCGGTGCCGTTGCTCTTGGACTTGGCGGTCAGCACGCCGGCCTTGTTGAATTCGAAGACGGTCGATTCGTTGATGTTCTTGCCGAAGCTCTTGATCTTGGTGAAGTCGTAGTACCAGACCTGGGTGTCGCCCAGCTGCTCGCGGCGATTGGGTGCACCAAAGGCCTCGCTGACCTGCTTCTGGGTGGTCTTGCCGATCTCCGCTGCATCCATCTGCGCCGGGGTGATCTCGGTGCCGGTGACGTAGGCACCGAACGGGTTGAAGGCGTGGGCCGCCGGGACCGACAGGGTCAACGGGGCAGCCAGCATCAGGGCAAGGGTGAGAGCGCGCATGAAACTTCCTTATTTATGGGGCGGATAGGTGCGGTAGGAACGCCGGGGCGTCCAGCCGGGGCGCAGCTGGGCTGCCGAAGGAGTCTAACCCCCGGATGCGACTGACGCGGGATGAAGGTCACATATCGGCTGGGTTTGTCCCGGATGCGACGGGTATGTATAATTCATACATACTTTTTGAGACGTACCCCATGGAAGCCACCGTTGCTGAACGCGGACAGATCACCCTGCCCAAGGCAGTGCGTGATGCGCTGGGCCTGACCAAGGGCACCTTGTTGAAGGTAGAGCTGGAAGGCAGCCGGATCATCCTGCGCAAGAGCGTGGACGATGCGATCTCGCGCGCCCGCGGCAAGTTCTCGCTGGACGGCTTCGAATCGGCCGACGCGGCCGTGCGCGATCTGCGCGACGAGGAGTAAGCGGTGATGATCGCCGTCGATTCACCGGTGCTGGTCGAACTGCTCAGCAATGGCCCGCAGGCCGATGCGGTGGAAGCCTGCCTGCGGCAGAGCCTGGTCGGCGGCCGCGTGGTGGTCTGCGGCGCCACCCTGGCCGAGATCTGCGCTGCCCTGCGCGGCGGTGCCGAGGTACTGGAAGCGCTGGAGGAAATGGGCGTGCACTTCAACGCGCTTGAGGCCAAATCGGCCCTGCGCGCCGGTGAAATGCATCGCCGCCATCGCCAGCGCGGCAGCGGCCCGCGCCGTGGCCTGGACGAATTCATGATCGGTGCCCACGCCCTGCTGCAGTGCGATGGCCTGATCACCTGGAACGACACGTTTTATCGCGACTACTTCAAGGGCCTGAAGCTGATCGTGCCGCAAGCCTGAGCCCACTTTTTATTCACCTCACGCATTACCCGGGAGTTGTCATGTTGGAAGCCTACCGCCACCACGTCGCCGAGCGCGCTGCGCTTGGCATCCCGCCCCTGCCGCTGACCGCGCAGCAGACGGCCGATGTCATCGAACTGCTGAAGAACCCGCCGCAGGGCGAGGCCGAGTTCCTGCTCGACCTGCTGACCCACCGCGTGCCGGCCGGCGTCGATGACGCTGCCAAGGTCAAGGCCTCGTACCTGGCCGCGATCGCACTGGGCAGCGAGCAGAACCCGCTGATCAGCCGCGAGCGCGCCACCGAACTGCTGGGCACCATGCTGGGCGGTTACAACGTCGCGCCGCTGGTGCAGCTGCTGGACGATGCCAGCGTCGGCGCCATCGCTGCCGATGCTCTGAAGAAGACCCTGCTGGTGTTCGACGCCTTCCACGACGTGCAGGAAAAGGCCAAGGCCGGCAACGCCAACGCCCAGTCCGTGCTGCAGAGCTGGGCCGATGCCGAGTGGTTCACCAGCAACCCGGAAGTGCCGCAGAGCCTGACCGTCACCGTGTTCAAGGTGCCGGGTGAGACCAACACCGACGACCTGTCGCCGGCACCGGACGCGACCACCCGCCCTGACATTCCGATGCACGCCCTGGCGATGCTGAAGAACAAGCGCGACGATGCGCCGTTCACCCCGGAAGAAGACGGCAAGCGCGGCCCGATCCAGCAGATCCTCGACCTGAAGGACAAGGGTCACCTGGTCGCCTATGTCGGCGACGTGGTCGGTACCGGTTCCTCGCGCAAGTCGGCCACCAACAGTGTGCTGTGGTGGACCGGCGATGACATTCCGTACATCCCGAACAAGCGCGCCGGTGGCGTCTGCCTGGGTTCGAAGATCGCCCCGATCTTCTACAACACCATGGAAGATGCCGGCGCGTTGCCGATCGAGCTGGACGTGTCGAAGATGGAGCACGGCGATGTGGTCGAGCTGCGTCCGTACGAAGGCAAGGCGCTGAAGAACGGCGAAGTGATCGCCGAGTTCCAGGTCAAGTCCGACGTGCTGTTCGACGAAGTGCGGGCCGGTGGCCGCATTCCGCTGATCATCGGCCGTGGCCTGACCGGCAAGGCGCGCGAAGCGCTGGGCCTGGCCCCGACCGACCTGTTCCGCCTGCCGGTGCAGCCGGCCGACACCGGCAAGGGCTTCTCGCTGGCACAGAAGATGGTCGGCCGCGCCTGTGGCCTGGCTGAAGGGCAGGGCATGCGCCCGGGTACCTACTGCGAACCGAAGATGACCTCGGTGGGCTCGCAGGACACCACCGGCCCGATGACCCGTGACGAGCTGAAGGACCTGGCCTGCCTGGGCTTCTCGGCCGACCTGGTGATGCAGTCGTTCTGCCACACCGCGGCCTACCCGAAGCCGGTGGACGTCAAGACCCACCACACCCTGCCGGAATTCATCTCCACCCGTGGCGGCATCTCGCTGCGTCCGGGCGACGGCGTGATCCACAGCTGGCTCAACCGCATGCTGCTGCCGGATACCGTCGGCACCGGCGGCGACTCGCACACCCGTTTCCCGGTGGGCATTTCGTTCCCGGCCGGTTCGGGCCTGGTCGCCTTCGCCGCTGCCACCGGCGTCATGCCGCTGGACATGCCGGAGTCGGTGCTGGTGCGCTTCAAGGGCAAGATGCAGCCGGGCGTGACCCTGCGTGACCTGGTCAACGCGATCCCGCTGTACGCGATCAAGTCGGGCCTGCTGACCGTGGCCAAGGCTGGCAAGAAGAACATCTTCTCCGGCCGCATCCTGGAAATCGAAGGCCTGCCGGAGCTGAAGGTCGAACAGGCGTTCGAACTGTCCGATGCCTCGGCCGAACGTTCGGCCGCCGGCTGCTCGGTGCGCCTGAACAAGGAACCGATCATCGAGTACCTGACCAGCAACATCACCCTGCTGAAGTGGATGATTGCCGAGGGTTACCAGGATCCGCGTTCGCTGCAGCGTCGTATCGAGAAGATGGAAGCGTGGCTGGCCAACCCGGAGCTGCTGGAGCCGGATGCCGACGCCGAGTACGCCGCCGTCATCGAGATCGACCTGGCCGACATCCACGAGCCGATCGTGGCCTGCCCGAACGACCCGGACGACGTGAAGACCCTGTCCGAAGTCGCGGGTGCGAAGATCGACGAAGTGTTCATCGGTTCGTGCATGACCAACATCGGTCACTTCCGCGCGGCTGCCAAGCTGCTGGAAGGCAAGCGCGACCTGCCGACCCGCCTGTGGGTGGCCCCGCCGACCAAGATGGATGCGTCCGAGCTGACCAAGGAAGGCGTGTACGGCACCTTCGGCGCCACCGGCGCACGCATGGAAATGCCGGGCTGCTCGCTGTGCATGGGCAACCAGGCACAGATCCGCGAAGGCTCCACCGCGATGTCGACCTCGACCCGCAACTTCCCGAACCGTCTGGGCCGCAACACCAACGTGTACCTGGGTTCGGCGGAACTGGCCGCGATCTGCTCGCGTCTGGGCCGCATTCCGACCAAGGAAGAGTACATGGCCGATGTGGGCGTGATCGCCGCCAGCGGCGCGGAGATCTACCGCTACATGAACTTCGACCAGATCGAGGAATACCAGGACGTGGCCAACACGGTCGCTGCCTGAGGGAAGTGCCGGCCGCTGGCCGGCATCCAGCTGAAACGAAGAGCCCCCGGTGAACGCCGGGGGTTTTTTGTTGTGCGGATGATGCCTGGTAGTGCCGGCCGCTTGCCGGCACACGCGCGAGGTCAAGAGCGTTGCCGGCCAGCGGCCGGCA
>NZ_JBHZOP010000177.1:0-14137 GCF_042787595.1 Stenotrophomonas sp. YIM B13575
CGACCCACGGTCGGCACCCACCGATGTTTCCGTGCCGACCAACGGTCGGCACCCACCTGCCCTGGTAGGTGCCGACCGTGGGTCGGCACTCCTTCATCAATGCGAACGCTGTACCGCGTAGCGGGCCAGGCCGCGCAGGGCGGCGACGGCATCGTTGTCGGCCAGGCCGTCGAGCGCGCGTTCGGCGGCTTCGGCATACTCCTCGGCGCGACGGCGGCTGTAGTCCAGGCCACCGGTGGCGTGGATCGCGGCCAGCACGTCCGGCATCGCAGAGGCGTCGCCGTTCTGCACGATCTCGCGCAGGCGCTGGCGGGTGGCTTCATCCGAATGGGCCATGGCGTGGATCAACGGCAGCGTGGCCTTGCCCTCGGCCAGGTCGTCGCCGAGGTTCTTGCCCAGCTCGTCGGCGTTGGCCGAGTAATCCAGCACGTCATCGGCGATCTGGAACGCGTAGCCCAGGTGCATGCCATAGTCGTACAGGGCCTGCTGGGTGGCTTCATCGACGCCACTGGCCAGCGCACCCAGACGGGTGCCGGCGGCGAACAGCACCGCGGTCTTGCGCTCGATCACACGCAGGTAGGCCGCTTCGTCGGTGTCCGGGTTGTGCACGTGCAGCAGCTGCAGCACTTCGCCTTCGGCGATGCGGTTGGTGGTGTCGGCCAGGATCTGCATCACCGACATCCGGTCCAGCTCGACCATCAGCTGGAAGCTGCGCGAGTACAGGAAGTCGCCCACCAGCACGCTCGGCGCGTTGCCCCACAGCGCATTGGCGGTGCTGCGGCCGCGACGCAGGCTGGATTCGTCCACCACGTCGTCGTGCAGCAGGGTGGAGGTGTGGATGAACTCGATGATCGCGGCCAGCTGGTGGTGCTCGGGGCCGGCGCCGCCGACCGCATGGCCGGCCAGCATCACCAGCATCGGCCGCAGGCGTTTGCCGCCCGCGGAAATGATGTGGTCGGCGATCTGGTTGATCAGCACCACATCCGAGGACAGCCGGCGGCGGATCAGGGCATCGACGGCAGCCATGTCGGCTGCGGCAAGCGACTGGATCTGGGACAGGCCCAGGGCGGGACGGGTGTCTTCAGTGATGGTCATGCGATCAGGCTTTCAGGCTCATCCCTGATTATAGGCGTTGCCTGTGAATTCGGGAGGAAACCGGTTCCCAAGCCGCCGCTGCGGACCGCCGACCACCGCGTCTGGCGTGAATACGTATGCAGGCAGCGCCATCGTCGTGGGCCGCCGCTAAGCTTGCGGGAGTTGGTTTTCGGCCCGCTTGCAGCGGGTCCCGCATGCCCGGAGGGGGGCTGTCGATGTCGCACTATCCATGGTGGCGCGGAGCCGTCATCTACCAGATCTACCCGCGCAGTTTCCTCGACGCCAACGGCGACGGGGTAGGCGACCTGCCGGGCATCATCCAGCGCCTCGACCATATCGCCGCGCTGGGCGTGGATGCGATCTGGATCTCGCCGTTCTTCCGATCGCCGATGGCCGACTTCGGCTATGACATCGCCGACTACCGCGATGTCGATCCGCTGTTCGGCAGCCTGGACGACTTCGACCGGCTGCTGGCCAAGGCGCATGGTCTTGGCCTGAAGGTGATGATCGACCAGGTGCTCAGCCATACCTCGATCGAGCATGCCTGGTTCCGCGAGAGCCGGCAGGACCGCAGCAATCCGAAGGCGGACTGGTATGTGTGGGTGGATCCGCGCGAGGACGGGACCCCCCCCAACAACTGGCTGTCCCTGTTCGGCGGTGGCGCCTGGCAGTGGGAGCCGCGCCGCGAGCAGTACTACCTGCACAACTTCCTGGTGGACCAGCCGGACCTGAATTTCCACCACCCCGAGGTGCAGCAGGCGACCCTGGACAACGTGCGCTTCTGGCTGGACCGGGGCGTGGATGGCTTCCGCCTGGATGCGATCAACTTCTGCTTCCATGATGCGCAGCTGCGCGACAACCCGCCCAAGCCGGCCGACAAGCGCGTCGGCCGCGGCTTCAGCGCGGACAACCCGTACGCCTACCAGTACCACTATTACAACAACACCCAGCCGGAGAACCTGCCGTTCCTGGAGCAGCTGCGTGCCCTGCTGGACGAGTACCCGGGGGCGGTGAGCCTGGGCGAGATCTCGTCGGAGGACTCGCTGGCGACCACCGCCGAATACACCCAGGATGGCCGCCTGCACATGGGCTACAGCTTCGAGCTGCTGGTCAACGACTACAGCGCGGCCTACATCCGCGACACGGTGTCGCGGCTGGAAGCGGCGATGACCCAGGGCTGGCCGTGCTGGGCGGTGTCCAACCACGATGTGGAGCGGGCGGTCAGCCGCTGGGGTGGGCATCCGGCCGACCCGCGCCTGGCGCGGA
The DNA here is from genome assembly GCF_042787595.1 of Stenotrophomonas sp. YIM B13575. Classification (NCBI taxonomy): domain Bacteria; kingdom Pseudomonadati; phylum Pseudomonadota; class Gammaproteobacteria; order Lysobacterales; family Lysobacteraceae; genus Stenotrophomonas; species Stenotrophomonas sp. YIM B13575. Next base: position 2,362 of record NZ_JBHZOP010000177.1, read on the forward strand.
TGCTGGTGGCGCTGCTGTGCTCACTGCGCGGCTCGGTCTGCCTGTACCAGGGCGAGGAACTGGGCCTGGCCGAGGCCGAGGTGCCGTTCGAGGCGCTGCAGGACCCGTACGGCATCACCTTCTGGCCGAACTTCAAGGGGCGCGACGGCTGCCGCACGCCGCTGCCGTGGATCGATGCGCCGCTGGCCGGCTTCACCACCGGCAAGCCGTGGCTGCCGATCCCGGCCGAGCACCAGGCGGCGGCCGTGGCGGTGCAGGCGCAGGATCCGCAGTCGGTGCTGTCGGCCTTCCGCGGTTTCCTGGCCTGGCGCCGCACCCAGCCGGCCCTGCTGCACGGTGACATCCGGTTCCTGGACAGTGCCGAGCCAGTGCTGCTGTTCGAGCGTATGCTTGCAGATGAAACTCTCCTGCTGGCCTTCAACCTGTCGGCCGAGGCGGTGACCCATCCGCTGCCGGCGGGCACCTGGCAGCAGGTGACCGTACCGGGCCCGGATGCGGGGACGGTGCACGGCAATGAACTGCAGCTGCCGGCGCGCGCGGTGTATTGCGCACGACGCAGCTGACCGATTTCTCCGGTGGCGGTACTTGCGGGGACGGGGCCGAAGCGCCCCGTCCCTTTTTTGTGGGCGCGGTTGCGGTGTAGAGCATCCACGCATGGCGTGGATCTACCGGAGAGGCGATGTTCCGGCGATCGGCATCCACGCATGGCGTGGATCTACCTGGGGTGTGCCGAATGGATCCCGGTCATGCATGGATGCGATGCCAATCGGGTAGATCCACGCCATGCGTGGATGGGCCTTGCCGATCATCTGTCGGCACGCGCGCAAAAGAAAACCCGCTGCCTGCGCAGCGGGTTTCCGGTTCTGCCGATTGATGTCGTTGCCAGGCACGGCCTGGCACTACTGATCATGATCCTAGAACTTGTAGTTCACGCCCAGCATGTAGGTGCGGCCCCACTCGATGTACTCCAGCGGGCGATCCTTGGTGCCGGCGTAGGTGCGGTACGGCTCGTTGGTCAGGTTGCTTCCCTGCAGCAGCAGGGTCAGCCCGCGCAGGCTGCTGCTGTCGCTGAAGGTGTAGCTGATCTGCGCATCGGTCACGTTCTCGCCCACCACGTAACGCAGGGTGCGGTTGCCGTTGAAGTTGCCGATCTCGCCGATGAAGTCCGAACGACGACGCTGGCTGACACGTGCTTCAAAGCCACTGCGCTCATAGTAGGCAGTGAAGTTGTACACGCGCTTGGACAGGCCGGGCAGGCTGATCGGGTCGGTGCCGACGCTGGAGGCGCTTTCCGGATCCAGGATCTGGATGTCGCTCTTGTTGAAGGTCGCGCTGGCCTGCACGCCGAAGCCACGCAGGCTGTCGGTCAGCATGTCCAGCGGGAACGACGCGGTCAGCTCCAGGCCCTTCAGCGTACCGCCCTTGCCGTTTACCGGGGTCGAGAACGTGCCGGTCGGCAGCACCGGCACCACCATGCCCGGCGGCGGCACATAGTTGCCCAGCAACCCGGTGAAGTCGTAGTTGTCCACCGACTGGGTGTAGACGTAGCTCTTCAGGTCCTTGTAGAAGATCGCGGCGGCCACGTAGGCCTTTTCGCCGAAGTACTTCTCGTAGGACAGGTCGAGCGCGGTGGCGCGCCACGGATCCAGCAGCGGATTGCCACCACTGCCGCCGGGGCGGCCGGTACCGGTATCCACGCCGAACTCCAGGCCGGCCCGCATCTGGTCCACGCGCGGGCGGGCGACCTGCTTGGCTGCAGCAAAGCGCAGGGTCTGTTCGTGCGGGAACATGAAGGCCAGGTTCAAGCTCGGCAGCCAGTCGTTGTACTTGCGGCCATCGGAGTACGGCTGGATGTTGTTGCCGGCCGCCTGCGAGCTGTCCCAGTAGCGTGAGTCCGAGCTCTGGTCGGTGTGCTGCATCTGCACGCCGATGTTGCCGCGCACGCCGACCACGCCGATGTCGGTGTTGATGTTCAGGCGCGCCCAAGCGGTGGTGATCTTTTCCTGCACCGTCCACGACTTGGGAATCAGGTAGTCGAGGTTGTCGACCGGATTGAAGGTCATGTAGCGACCGACCGCGCCCGGCACGTTCCAGGCCGGGATGGTGCCCAGACCGGCGAAGCCCAGGTTGACCGGGCGGTACTGCAGGTCCGATGCGATGTTGGCATCGCCCTGTGCGCCCAGCAGGATGTTGCCCTCAGACTGCGTCTTCACCTTGCGGCGGTCGGCATAGTTCACGCCGATATCCAAGTCCGGTGCCCACGACGCCATTGCTTCGGGCAGGGCGATGGTCGCGGCCAGCTTGCCGCCCTTCAGGCGGTCTTCCACCTTCGGCACCTTGCCGTAACCAGAACCGTAGATGGTGTTGGTCAGGAACAGCGCGTCCGGGTTGGAGTAGTTCAGGCCCGGGCTGATCTGCGAGAAGCCGTCCTGGCGGAACTGCACACCGACCGTATCCAGCTGCGGCATCGGGGTCAGCTGCAGGTTGTTTTCCAGGTTCAGCTCGTCACGGGTGGCTTTGGAATAGTTCAGGTCGGCGACCAGCTTGACGCTGCCGAAGGTGAACTCGTTGTTCCAGCCGAATGCATCGATCTTGTCCTTGCGCTTGTTGTACATGCCGCGCACCAGCGGATACACGCCACTGGCGGTGCCACCAGTGAAGGTGCCATTGGCATTGACCTGCGGATTGCTGACCAGCAGGCCCGGCGTGTAGTTGCCGTTGTAGTTGCTGAGGTTGAGCTCGAACTGGTTGGCGGTGTCGATCTGCTCCGCCTCGGTATGGAACGCGTCGAAGGTGCTGGTCCAGCTGTTGTTCGGCCGGAACTGGATCGTGGCCATCACACCGTCGCGCTTGTTGTTGCCGGTGCGGCGCAACGCCTTGATGCCGTCGGTGAAGTAGGTGCCAGCGGCAACCCCGGGGCGGTTGCCGTTGGTGGTGTGCTCGGTGGTCCACGGCTCGTACAGGCCCACCTGGTTTTCCTGGATCGGCATGTCGCTGTGCGCGTAGCCGATGGCGATGCCGAGCGTCTTGTCCAGGAACTGATCGATGTAGCTGGCGCTGAAGCGGTTGCCGTACGGATCGGTGTCGGCGGCGCGGCCCAACGAACTCTTCTGGTAGCGGCCGCTGATCGCGATGACACGGTCGGGGAAGCTGAGCGGACGTGCGGTCTGCATGTCGATGGTGCCCGACAGGCCCTGGCCGACCAGCGCCGCATCCGGGGTCTTGTACACGGTCACGCCGTTGACCAGCTCGGACGGGTACTGGTCGAACTCGACGCCACGGTTGTCGCCGGTGCTGACCACTTCACGGCCGTTGAGCAGGGTGGTGGCGAAATCCGGCGACAGGCCGCGCACGCTGATCACCTGCGCACGGCCGGCCACACGCTGCGCGGCAAGGCCGGGCAGGCGCGAGATCGATTCGGCGATGCTGACGTCGGGAAGCTTGCCGATGTCCTCGGCGGAAATCGCTTCGACCACCGAGGTGGCGTCCTGCTTGGTCGCGATGGCGCTTTCGATGCCGCGTCGGATGCCGGTGACCTGCACGGTATCCAGGTTGGTGGCGGCGGTGCCGGTCGGCGGGGTGGTGGTGGTCTGCGTGGACTGTGCTGCTACCAGCGACGGCGTCAGTACGACGGCCAACGCGATGCTCAGCGCACTGCGCTTGTGGTTCAACATTTTCCCCTCCCAGGCAATGTTGTAGTGCGATTCGTGGTCGTCCCGATGCTGTCGAGGACGTGCGACGCGGTGGCCGCTGTCGTCGCCGCTATGGTAGGCAGCGCGTTCTTCGTGGGAATCACCCTGCATACGTATTCAATGGCGTTTGCAGGGTTGTAATCGCTTTCAGGTGCATCGTTCCGTAGAGCCGAGCCCACGCTCCGCTGCGTTCCGGTGCTGCGCACCGCCGCCCGAGCATGGGCTCGGGCGCTACAGGGGCGCGCAGGCCGGCAAGCGTTCAGTGGACCGGCGTGAAGCGGATGGCCTGCCCGCCGCCCGGCGCCAGCACCAGGGTGAGTGAATCGGTGCTGCTGACCTCGCGGGTCTCGCGCTTGAAGGCGAAGGGATTGCTGCGGAAATCCGCGCCGTCGCCATCGCGGTAGATCTCGGCGCGGTATCGCACGCCCGGCTCCAGGAAGCCCAGCGACACCGGCAGCACGCGGCCGTTCTCATCGGTGATGCTGCCGAGGAACCAGTCGCGGCTGTTGCGGTCGCGGCGCACGATCGTCACGTAGTCGCCGACCTCGCCATCGAGCACGCGGCTCTGCTCCCAGTCCACCGCCACGTCCTCGATAAAGCGGAACGCGTCGCGGTGCTGCAGGTAGTGCTCGGGCAGATCCGCGGCCATCTGGATCGGGCTGTACAGCACCACGTAAAGGGCCAGCTGGCGGGCCAGCGTGCTGGGGATGGCCTGGCCGTGGCGGCCCTTCAGGCTGAGGATGCCGGGGGTGTAGTCCATTGGCCCGGCCAGCATGCGGGTGAACACCAGGTTGACCTCATGCTCGGGCGGGTTCGGTGGCTGTCCCCAGGCGTTGTATTCCATGCCGCGCGCGCCTTCGCGCGAGATCCAGTTCGGGTAGGTGCGACGCAGGCCGGTGTCCTTGATCGGCTCGTGCGGATTCACCGACAGGTGCCGGCGCGCGGCCTCCTGCACGACCTTCAGGTGATGACGGGCCATGAACTGCCCGTCGTGCCACTCGCGCCACAGCGGGCCGCCGGCCGGGTTGCGGCGATCGACCTGGCCGTCGTCGCAGACGTAGCCGGTCTTGAACTGATCCACGCCCAGCCGCGCATACAGGTCCAGCGCAGCATCCAGTTGCTCTTCGTAGTGCTCGATCGCGCAGCCGGTTTCATGGTGGCCGATCAGGTGCACGCCCTTCTTCAACCCGTACGCCGACAGTGCTTCGATGTCGAAATCCGGCGTGGCGCGGGTGAAGTCGAAGTCGTAACCGTTGCCGACCCAGTTGCCGTCCCAGCCCGGATTCCAGCCTTCCACCAGCACGCCACGGAAGCCGTGCGCGGCGGCGAAGTCGATCACCTTCTTCGTCTTGGCGGTGGTGGCCGCATGCTTCGGTCCGGTCGCCCAGCTTTCTTCATCCAGGTGCATCGACCACCACACCCCCAGGTACTTGGCCGGCTTCACCCAGCTCACGTCGCCCAGCGCATTGGGCTCGTTGAGGTTGAGGATCAGATCGGACTCGACCAGCCCGCCGGCGCGGTCGGCAATCTGCAGGGTGCGCCATGGCGTGGCGAAGGGCAGGGCGCGGCGTACCTTCCAGCCCTCGGCCGAAGGCGAAAGCTGCGCGCGCAGGCGCTGACCATCGGTGCGGCGCAGCCACATGCCTGCATAGTCGACCAGGGCCGCTTCATGGATGGCCACGTGCAGGCCGTCGTGGCTGCGCAGGGTCATCGGCGTGTGCACCAGTGGCACTTCGCGCAGCGGCGTGCGCTGGTACAGGTATTCGTAGTGGATCGGTTCGCCTGCGGGTATCCACCAGGCGGTGGACTCCGGTGCGATGGCGAACTCGGTCAGTTCGTCATCGATGATCGCTTCGCGCAGGTTCGGTTGCTCGGGGAACACGTAGCGGAAACCCAGGCCGTCGTCGTAGACGCGGAACACCACGTCCAGCCGGCGCTTGCTGCCGGTGGTTTCGGCCAGGTGCACGGTCAGTTCGTTGAAGCGGTTGCGGGTGAGGCGGCGCTCGCCCCACGGCTGTTCCCAGCGGTCGTCGACACTGCGGCGTTCCTGCGCCAGCAGGCTGAAGTCGCGGTCGAGGCGACCATCCCGCAGTTCAAAACCCAGCTTCGAATCGGCCACCACGGTCTGGCCAAGGCGCTCGACGCGGTAGCGTGCGGTACCGCCGTCCAGCACCAGGCTGACCTTCAATACCTTGTCCGGTGATTCGACGCTGGCGATCTGCGGTGCCGCCGCCTGTGCCAGCGTGGCCAATCCCAGCAGGGCCAGGCCGAAGGCGTGCGCGAACACTGCGCGTACCGTTGTGGGTGACGTCGGCATTTCCCCTCCCAAGGCGCCGTTGACAGACCCGGACCATAAGCCAGCGCGGCAGGTGTGCCGGTACTGCGCGCCATGAATACGTATGCAGCTGGACGCAGCCCACAGCCCCGCGTCTACCATGGGGCCAGGGCACCTTGAGGGAGGTGCCGCGCCCGCACGCCGGCAACGGCAGTGCGGACCCACAACGGTGCAGAGAGGGAGGGAGGTCGACGGGCGCAAGCCGGTCTGCCGCTTCGATGCTGAAGATCATTTGCCTGACCGCTGCCCTGGGGGCAGCGCTGGGGACGACCGCGCACGCGGCCGACCTGACATTCGACGGCCGCCAGGCGCGCGCCGAAGCCGCTGCCAAGGGCAGCTTCATCCTGCATGCCCCCACGGGCGAGGTGCGCATCGCCGCCGCGCCCATGCGCAGCCAGACCGGCAGCGTGATGTTCGACGCGCTGTTCGCATTGGCCCAGCAGGAAATGGACCAGGACAGGGTGGACGCGATCCGCGATCCGGCCTTCGATGAAGGCCGCCCGGTACCGTGCGAGTGCTTCCAGACCGGCGCGCGCTGGCCGTACGTGTGGACGCGCGACGTCAGCTTTGCTGCCGACCTGGCGCTGGCCAAGCTGGACCCGAAGCGCACCCGGCAGTCGCTGCAGTTCAAGTTGTCGGCGGCGCGCGACGGGCATACGCCCGGCCTGTTCGTGGCCCAGGACACCGGCTCCGGTGGTAGCTGGCCGATCAGCAGCGACCGCGTGGTGTGGTTCCTCGCCGCACGCCACCTGCTGGATGATCCTGCGTTTGCCGATCAGGTCTGGCAGGCCCTGCAGGGCACGCTGGCGCAGGACCGGGCGATGGTGTTCGACGCGCAGATGGGCCTGTATCGCGGCGAGACCTCGTTCCTCGACTGGCGCGAGCAGACCTATCCGGACTGGACGCGCGAGGACGTGCGCTTCATCGGCGATTCCTATGCGCTGTCCACCAACGTGCTGCACTACCAGGCGCTGCGCCTGGCGCAGCAGATGGCCGCGCAGCTGGGCGACGAACGCAGCGAGCAGTACAAGGCCTGGGCCGACGCACTGGCGGTACAGATCGACGCGCGTTTCTGGCGCGAAGACATGGGCCAGTACATGAGCTACATCGGCGAAGCGGCGCACCCGGTGCCGTACGCCAAGATCGATCTGCTTGGCCTGTCGCTGGGCATCCTTGCCGACGTGCTGCCTGCCGAGCGCGCGCGCCGGGCGCTGGCGGGCTATCCGATGGGTGCTGCCGGCAGCCCGGTGGTGTGGCCGCAGGAAGCGCAGCAGCCGATCTACCACAACCGCGCGATCTGGCCGTTCGTCAGCGCCTATTCGCTGCGCGCGGCGCGCAGGGTGGACGATGCACCGCGCATCGCCGCCGAGATCCGCTCGCTGATGCAGGGGGCGGCGTTGGCCGGCTCCAACATGGAGAACTACGAGCTGGTCAGCCAGGCCGTGCACGTGGACGAAGGTGCCTTGAGCGGCCCGGTGGTCAATTCCGAGCGCCAGTTGTGGTCGGTGGCCGGCTATCTGTCGATGGTGACCGAGGGTGTGTTCGGCGTGCAGGACGACGGTCGCGTGCAGCCCAAGCTGCCGGCCGAACTGGTTCCGGAGCTGTTCGGGAAGCAGAAGCGGATCAGTCTGGAGTCGGGCGGCAAGCGCTATGTGCTGGAGCGCCCGAAGCAGGTGGGCGCTGGCTTGCTGGTCGCAGGAAAGACGCGCACGCGCGGCGCCACGACGACCGTGCAGCTGGTCGCCGCGCCGGCAGCGGCGAGCCGTGACGTACTGCGCGCCGATGCCAATGCACGTGCGCCGGCCACGCCGCTGGCGCCGCAGGCAAAGCGCAGCGGCAAGGGCTGGGCCGTCGCGGTCGCCGCCGGCCAGGTGCTGTGGCAGGACGGTGTCGCGGCCACTGCCGCAAAGGGCGTGGTGCGTATCGGCGATGATGGCCTGCAGCACTGCCTGAGCCTGACCCGTCGTGAAGGTTCGCTGGAATCACTGCACAGTCCGATGGTCTGCGTCGGCCCGCAGCAGGTGCTGCGTGGCAGCCGGCAGTGGCAGTTCAACGCCGCCAGGGCGGGCCACGTGCGCCTGCGTCTGCAGTACAGCAACCCGAACGGTCCCATCAACACCGGTGTGACCGCGGCGGTGAAACAGCTGGCCGTGCAGTGCAAGGGCCAGCCGCCGCAGCGGCACACGGTGGCTCTGCCGCACAGCGTCGCGGCGCAGGACTCGACCGCTGTAACCTTCGCGGTGCCCAAGGGCCGCTGCACGGTGACCCTTGAAGAGGGCTTCAACATGAGCGCGCTGCAGCACTTCGCGCACTACACCGGCGGCAAGGGCGGGCGCGATGGCGTGCTCAACCAGGCCCAGGTGCACGCACTGAAGGTCGCGCCGGTGACTGCAGCAGAGGACGCACGATGAGTCGTCCTGCAAAGCCGCAGTTGTCGTTCTGGCAGATCTGGAACATGTGTTTCGGCTTCCTTGGCATCCAGTTTGGTTTCGCCCTGCAGAATGCCAACGCCAGCCGCATCTTCGAAACGCTGGGTGCGGACATGGAGGCGGTGCCGGGACTGTGGATCGCCGCGCCGCTGACCGGCCTGCTGGTGCAGCCGGTGATCGGCTACCTGTCCGACCGCACCTGGACGCGCTGGGGACGGCGCCGGCCGTTCTTCATGATCGGCGCGGTGCTGACCACGCTGGCCCTGCTGGTGATGCCGAACTCGCCAACGCTGTGGATCGCGGCCGGCACGCTGTGGGTGCTGGACGCCTCGATCAACGTATCGATGGAGCCGTTCCGCGCCTTCGTCGGCGACCAGCTGGCACCGCGGCAGCGCCCGGCCGGCTATGCGATGCAGAGTTTCTTCATCGGCGTCGGCGCGATCGTTGCCAGCTTCCTGCCCTTCATCCTGGCCCACTTCGGCGTTGCCAACACGGCAGCGGCGGGCGAAGTGCCCGATACCGTGCGCTATGCGTTCTACTTCGGCGCGGTGGTGCTGCTGGCAGCGATCACCTGGACGGTGGTCAGCACACGTGAATATTCACCCGACGAGCTGGCCAGCTTCGATGACGCCGAACCGCCGGCGCACCACGCCGGCACTGCGGTCAGCGGCCCTGCGCCATGGGCGCAGGTTGCGCTGTGGTTGGGGCTCGGCGTGCTGCTGGCGGCACTGATCGCGTGGCGCCAGGGCGACAAGATGCTTTACGTGCTGGCCGGTCTGTGCGCGGGCTATGGCGCACTGCTGGCGGCGGCGCGGGTACTGCCGGGCACGCACATGCTGGCCGCCATCGTCGGTGACCTGCGCGCGATGCCGATCACCATGCGCCGTCTGGCCTGGGTGCAGTTCTTCTCGTGGTTTGCCCTGTTCGCGATGTGGATCTTCACCACGCGCGCGGTGGCCGGCATGCACTTCGGTTCCACCGACGTCGAATCAGCGGCCTACAACGAAGGCGCCAACTGGGTGGGCGTGCTGTTTGGTGCCTACAACGGCTTCGCCGCACTGGCCGCGCTGCTGATCCCGCCGATGGTGCGGGCGATCGGCCTGCGCTGGAGCCACCTGGTCAACCTGTGGTTGGGTGGGGCAGGGCTGATCTCGATGATGTTCATCGACGATCCGCAGTGGCTGCTGCTGTCGATGGTCGGCGTGGGCTTTGCCTGGGCCTCGATCCTGTCGTTGCCCTATGCGCTGCTGTCGGACAGCGTGCCGGCGGCGAAGATGGGCGTGTACATGGGCATCTTCAATTTCTTCATCGTGATCCCGCAGCTGGTCGCGGCCAGCGCACTCGGTTTCGCCCTGCGCGCATGGCTGGGGGGCCAGCCGATGCATGTACTGGTGCTGGGTGGCTGCAGTCTGTTGATTGCGGGTCTGTGCGTGTTGCGGGTTCCGTCCCGTCCGGAGGTGGTGTGATGCGTGGTGCTCTGTCTGTTGCTGTATCCCTTGTGTTGTTCGCTGGCCATGCTGCGGCCGCGCCACGCCCGGCCTATGTCGGCACCACCGAGCCGTTCGCCAGCGACGCGGTGTACTTCGTGGTCACCGACCGCTTCGTCAACGGTGATCCGTCCAACGACCATCGCGACCAGGGCGGCAAGCACCGTACCTTCGATATCCCGGTGCCATGCCCGGACAAGGTGGACGGCAACATCGGCTACCTCGGTGGTGATTTCCGCGGGGTGCTCGACAACGCCGATTACATCCGCAACCTCGGTTTCGGCGCGGTGTGGATCACCCCGATCGTCGACAACCCGGACGAGGCCTTCACCGGCAGCAAGCCGATCAGCTGCACGAGCACGCTGACCGACCGTGGCAAGACCGGCTACCACGGTTACTGGGGCATCAACTTCTACAAACTCGATGAACACCTGCCGAGCAAGGACCTGGACTTTGCCGGGTTGACCAAGGGCCTGCACGGCGCAGGCCTGAAGGTGGTGCTGGACATCGTCGGCAACCACGGGTCGCCGGCCTGGACCATGCCGAAGCGGCAGCCGCAGTTCGGCCAGATCTTCGACAAAAACGGCACGCTGATCGCCGACCACCAGAACCTGCCGCCGCAGAAGCTGGACCCGGAGCACAACCCGCTGCACGCGTTCTACAACGCCATCGGCCCGGTCGACAGCAAGGACGGATCGATCTTCGACGGCAACCTGGCAGAGCTGAGCGACTTCAATCAGGACAACCCGGCAGTGATGGACTACCTGGTGGGGGCCTATCTGCAGTGGACCGCGCAGGGCGTGGATGCGCTGCGCATCGACACCATCGGCTGGCTGCCGCATCCGTGGTGGCACGCGTTCGTCAACCGCATCCGCGCGCAGCACCCGGGCATGTTCATGTTCGGCGAAGCGTTCGACTACAACGCGGCCAGCATCGCCGAACACACCTGGCCGGCCAACGCCAATGTCAGCGTGCTCGACTTCCCGCTGCGCGGCGCGCTGGAGCAGACCTTCGGCACCGCCGGCAAGGGGTTTGAGACCCTGTCCGAGCCGCTGCACCTGACCGGTGGTCCGTACGCCAACCCGTACGAGCTGATGAGCTTCTACGACAACCACGACATGCCGCGCCTGCAGGCCAGCGACAACGGCTTCATCGACGCGCACAACTGGCTGTTCACCGCACGTGGCATTCCGGTGGTCTATTACGGTTCGGAAACCGGCTTCATGCGCGGCCGTGCGGAACACGCCGGCAACCGCGCCTACTTCGGCCAGCCGCGGGTGGATGCTGCCCCGCAGAGCCCGATCTTCGCGCCGCTGCAACGCATCGCCAAACTGCGTGAGGCAACGCCGGCGCTGCAGCGCGGCCTGCAGGTGAACGAACGTCTGCAGGGCGATGAAGCGGTGTTCTTCCGCGTGCTGCAGCACGCCGACGTGGCGCAGACTGCGCTGGTGCTGTTGAACAAGGGCGATGCTGTGCGCAGCATCGAAGTGGACCGGTACCTGCAGGCGGGTACCTGGCGTGATGCGCTGGACGGCGGCGAGATGAAGGTGAAGCGCGCGCTGAAGGTGGAGGTGCCGGCGCACGGGGTGAAGGTGTACGTGCTGGATGCACCGGTGCAGCAGCCGGCCCTGCAGGCCGAACTGGACAAGGCCATGGCAGACCAGCAGTCTCGCGACCAGCGTCTGGGGCGCTGGGAGACCCGGGCCGGGCGGCTGTAGAGCCGAGCCTGCGCTCGGCTGCGCTTCCCCGGACTGCAGATGGTGGCAGCCGAGCGTGGGCTCGGCTCTACAATGGGCACCCCGGATTGCCTCACCGCACCGCCATGACCGACCT
>NZ_JBHZOP010000018.1:0-51233 GCF_042787595.1 Stenotrophomonas sp. YIM B13575
CTGCACCGACAGCTCGCGGACGCGCTGCAGGTTGTTGCCGATTTCGGTCAGCGAACCTTCGGCGACCTGGGCCAGCGAGATGCCGTCGTTGGCATTGCGGATGGCCACGTCGGTACCGCGGATCTGCGTGCCGAAGCGCTCGGAGATGGCCAGACCGGCCGCATCGTCCTTGGCACTGTTGATGCGCGAACCGGAGGACAGGCGCTGGATGGTGGTGGCCAGCGAGCTGCCGCTGGTGCTCAGGTTACGCTGAGCATTCAACGACATCGTGTTGGTGTTGATTACTTGTGCCATGAGGAGAGGTCCTTGAGCGGTTGCACGTGAGTTGGGTTAGACGCCCCCGACGTGCCCCGGGGGCGGCTCATGTCAGCGCTGCAACAGGCTGAGCACGTTCTGCGGTACCTGGTTGGCCTGGGCCAGCATGGCCGTACCGGCCTGCTGCAGGATCTGGGTGCGGGTCAGCTCGGCGGTTTCCTTGGCGAAGTCGGTATCGCGGATGCGGCTGCGCGATGCGGACAGGTTCTCCGAGGAGGTCTGCAGGTTGGCGACCACCGAGGTGAAGCGGTTCTGGATGGCGCCGAGGTCGGCGCGCACGCTGTTGACCGATTCGAGGGCCTTGTCGACGATCGACATCGCCTTCTGTGCGCCCTCGGCCGTGGTGACGTTCAGGTCCTTGACGAAGCTGGCCGTTGCGCCGGTCAGCGTGCCGCCGTTGGTGCTGGTCTCGGTCAGGCCCAGGCCGGCGATGGTGGCGGCGGTGACGCCGGCCGGCGGGGTGGCCGCGCTGACGCCCAGGGTGAAGGTCTGGCCGTCCTTGACCGACGCCAGGCTGACCACGCCGGCGTTGACGGAGGCAACCACGCCGGTTTCGCCCAGCTTGTTGTTGATCGCAGCAGCGGTGGCCGAGGTGATCGACTCGCCTGCCTTCACGGTGAAGTCGCTGACGGTGACCGTGGTGGCGGTGCCGCCCGGCGGGGTCACCGAGATCTGCAGACCGGAGTAGGTGGTATCGGCGGTGGCCTTGTCGACGGCCAGAGCGGTGCCGGTGTAGCCGTTGGCGAAGTTGGCCGCGCCCAGCGAATCGGCCTTGGCGTTGACCACGCTGTTGATGGCGATGGCCTGGCCGGCATTGGCGCCCACCTGGAACAGCTGGCTGGTGAACGAACCGTCCAGCAGCTTGGTGCCGTTGAAGTCGGCCTGCTTGGCGACGCGGTCGATCTCGCTGACCAGCTGGGTCACTTCAGCCTGCAGCGCCTTGCGGTCGCTGGCCGAGTTGGTGGCGTTGGAGGCCTGCACGCCCAGTTCGCGGATGCGCTGCAGGTTGTTGCCGACTTCGTTCAGCGAACCCTCGGCGACCTGCGCCAGCGAGATGCCGTCGTTGGCGTTGCGGATGGCCACGTCCAGACCACGGATCTGGGTGGTGAAGCGCTCGCTGATGGCCAGGCCGGCGGCGTCGTCCTTCGCGCTGTTGATGCGCAGGCCGGACGAGAGGCGCTGGATGGTGGTAGCGAGCGAGCTGCCGCTGGTGCTCAGGTTGCGCTGAGCGTTGAGCGACATCGTATTGGTGTTGATTACCTGTGCCATGGGGTCGTCTCCTCTTATGTGGAACCCGTTGGTGAATGAAACGAAGCGCCGCCTGATTTTTTTGTTTGGCTGTGTGCTTCGCCGTTGCCAAATGAATAACGGCGCTTTGTCAACAACCTTTAGCGGGGAATTTCGTTGCAGCCGAATTTCGTCGCTGAAAGCTGTTTTCCCGGGGATTTCCGCCGGCCCAGAGGGGCCGGGGTGAACCCTGGGAAGGGCGGCCTGTCATGCCTGCCCCACGCTGATGAAGGTATCGGCGGGGGCCGGCTGGGCTTGATGGGCGATATCGGAACATCCGCCGGGCATGGCCCGGCGCTACCAGGGCCAACCTTTGGGTAGCGCCGGGCGGTGCCCGGCGAGCGCAGCGGTACATGACCGCGGAAACGAAAAAGGCCGCGATGCAGGGCATCGCGGCCTTGGGCTCCAACGCGGGCGCGTGGAATCAGCGGATCTTGTTGAACAGCGACATCGACTGCATCTGCGAGAACAGTGTCTGTGCCGCCTGCAATGCGGTGCTTTCCAGCTGGTACTGGCTCAACGCGTCGGCGTAGTCCAGGTCGCGCATCTGCGACAGCGTGGTCTTCAGCGTCACGCCATTGGCCTCACGCATTTCCGCCGCATTGTCCAGCGCCTTCAGCTGCGCACCGCCGGCAGCACGCGAATCGATCATCCGTTCCGCAGCGCGGCCGACATCACGCAATGCGCTCTGCAGTTCGTTCTGCTGCGCGGCCATCTTCGCCGGCGTACCGGTATCGGCATCCAGCGCGGCGATCAGCTTGTCCATGGTGCCGAAGATGTCGCGGCTGCTGGTCGCCTGCACGTTGAAGCTGTCACCTGTCGCTGGCGCGCCCGCGATCTGCAGGCGAACGCCGTTGATCTCCAGTTCGCTGCCGGCCTTGTAGGTGCCGGTGCTGGTCACGTTGCCGGCACCGTCGAGCACTTCGTACTGGTCGGCGGCAGTGAAGCGCACACTGAACGACTGCCCGTTCCAGCTGTCGCTGCCATCGCGGGTGATGTTGGTCAGCACGCCGTTGCCGGTGTTGCCTGCCGCTGCACTGCCATCAACGAAGCCATCGCCGGTGGGAATGCGCAGGAAGATCTCACTGCCGGGCAGGGCATCGCGCACGTAGGTGTCCGGGCCGACTTCCACCTGGCGCTGGGTCTGGTCGCCGCGATAGACAACTTTGCCGTCAATCTTGGCGAACGGCGGATCGCTGTCGTTGGTACCACCGAACACGTAGCGGCCGGTGCCATCGCTGCTGTTGGCCAGCGATAGCAAGCCCTCGCGGATCTGGTTCAACTCGGTGATCAGGGTCTTCTTGTCAGGCGCACTCAAGGCGGGATTGCTGGCCTGGATGGTCAGATCGTTGACGCGTGCCATCAGGTCGTTGACCTGGGCGAGGGTGTTTTCCTGCACGCCCAGGCGGTTCTGCACGTTGTTGCCGTTGAGCTTCATGCGCTCCAGTGCGGCCAGGCTGCGGTCAAGGCCAACCGCAGCACCTGCGGCGACCGGATCGTCCTTGGCGCTGACGATCTTGCTGCCGGTGGCGATCTGCTGTTCCAGATGGCTGAGCTTGGCCTGCTTGGCCATCATCAGCGCGACCGACTGGCTGTACATCATCCCGGTGGAGATACGGTTGCTCATCGGCGCACGGCTCCCAGGATGGTCTGGAACATGGAGTCGGCAGTGGAAATCAGCTGCGAGGCGGCCTGGTAGGCCTGCTGCAGGCGCAGCATGTCGGCCGCTTCCTCATCGAGGTTGACGCCCGAGACTTCGTCACGCGCCGCCTGCGCCTGGTCGGCGATCACCTGCTGCGCCCCCAGCGAGTATTCCGCCGAACGCGCCGCCGCGCCGACCTGGGTGGTCAGCCCGCCCAATGCGCCGCCCAGTGTCACCGTGCCGGCGTTGAACGCCTTGGCCGATTCCACCTTGGACAGCTTGGTCGCGTTGCTGTTGTCCGACGAGCCGGCCGGGGTCGGGGTGATGTTGAAGGTGTCGCCATTCTTCGGCACGCCATCGAGCACGAAGCTCCAGCCGTTGGCGCTGATGGTCTGGCCGGGCGTGTAGGTCTGCGGCGGGCCACCATCGATGGTGTAGGTTGTGGCCGAGGTGAACACGATTGCAGCCGGGTTGCGCAGGTTGGCGTTGGCTGAGTCGGTCACGGTCACGCCGCTCAGCTTGCCGGTACCGGTGTTGGCCAGTGCTGCCGCACCCTTGATCGCGGCCGCCGCGGCAATGCGCGAGGGATCGGTGATCGCCATCTCCAGGCTGCCGGCCACGCCGGCTGTCGGTTGCAGCAGGAAGCGGTCGTTGGCTGCCGGGGTACCGCCGACCACCAGCTTCACGCCGTTGATGAGCAGCGGGTCAGCGGCAGTACCGGTGCCGGTCAGCGGCACGCTGGCGCCGGTGTCGGCGCGGCTGGCAGCCCAGTTGCTGCCATCGAACTTCAGCACGATGTTCTGCGCTTCCAGTTTGCCGAGATCGCCGTAGCTGGCGGTGATCGAGCCGGTGCCGGTGTTGCCGGCATTACCGGTGACACGCGGCGTGCCGATGTTGAAGAAGTCGCCGCCCATCTGGCCGTACAGGTCGACGCCTTGGCGGTGGGTGCTGTTGAACGTCTCGGCCAGGCCGACGGCCAGCTTGCCCAGTTCGGCCTGGGCCGGGGTCAGCACGGTGTCGCGGAACTCGAGCAGGCCACCGATCTGGCCGCCGACCGCCTTCGGGTCCAGGGTAATGGTGCCGCCCTGGGTCTGCAGCGCCAGCTGCAGGCGCTCGGGCTGGTACGGGTCGGCCACCGTAGTGACCTTCGATGCGGTGGTGCCCACCACCAGCGCCTGGCCGCCGGCGGTGTAGACGTTCATGATGCCGCCGTCCTGGACCACCGCGGTGCCGCCGGTGTAGCCCACCAGCTGCGAGATCAGTTGATCGCGGCGGTCCAGCAGGTCGGGCGCGGCGTTGGCGATGTTGGTGCCGATGGCACCGTTGATCTGCGCGATCTCCGACGCCAGCCGGTTGACCTCGGTGGCACCGGCCATCAACCCGTTGTTGACCTCGCCATTGAGGTTGTTCAGATGGGTGTTGAGCTGGCTGAAGCGGTTGGCCAGCGCCTTGCCACCATCCAGCATGTTCTGCCGGTCGGCGGTACCGGCCGCGTTGGAGGACAGACCGCTGACGGTGTCGAAGAAGTTCGACCAGACTCCGGCCACGTTGGTGGCCGCGTCGGAGAACAGCGCATTGACCCGGTCGGCCATGCCCGAAAGCTGCTTCAGGCGCGCCAGCTCACCGCTGCTGTCGAGCAGGCGCGAGATCGCCAGCTGGTCGGCCGCGCGGCGGATGTCGACGATGCGGGTGCCGTTGCCAACGTCGCCATAGCCGTAGTTCTGCGGGGTGGCGGTGGCGAAGTCGACCTTCTGCCGGCTGTAGCCGGGCGTGTTGAGGTTGGCCACGTTGTGGCTGGTGGTGGCCAACGCACGCTGGAAGGCGAGCAGGGCACTGGTACCGGTGGAAAGTACGCTGGACATGGGGTTCCTCAACGACGAGTGATACCCAGCGCCGCGGTTGCGGTGCTGGCGAAGGTCTGACCGATGCGTGAGCCGGCGTCGGCCACGGCGGCCACGGCGCGCTCGATGGTCGGGCCGCCGGCGATCGCGGCGATCTTGGCCGCGTAACGCGGGTCGGTGGCGTAGCCGGCACGTTGCAGGCCGCGCGCGAAGCCCTGCACATCGGTGCCGGCCTGCAGTGCCTGCTGGTAGCGCGGGCTGGTCTTCAGCAGGCGCACGTAGTCGGCAAAGCTCTCCGCGGGCGAGGTGTAGGCGCGGAAGCTGGCGGTCTCGTTGCGGCGCACGCCATCGACATACTCATGGGTACCGGCGGTGGCGCTCTGGCCCTTCCAGCCGGTGGCCTTGATGCCGAACAGGTTGTGCGAGGTGCTGCCGTCGGCATGCTTGATCTGGCGCTTGCCCCAGCCCGTTTCCAGCGCTGCCTGCGCCACCAGGGCGCGGGCGTCCACGCCCAGTTCCTTGGCCGCGCTCTGCGCGTGCTGCCAGATGCTGGCGACGAAGCCTTCCGGGGTGTGCGCGCCCAGCTGGGCGACGGCGGTGCGGGTGGCCAGCGCATCGGCCGGGGTGCCGCTGCTGCCGCGGTTGCTGGCGGTCGGCGCCCACTGGTCGCTGGCAGCGGCCCAATCGGCACCACCGATGGCGCCGGCATAGGGATCGTCGGTGCCCAGCGAACGGTGCATGCTGCTGCTTTCCCGGCCCGCGATCAGGTCCAGCGCCTGCTCCGTCGGTGCGACCGAAGACTGCGCGCCCTCCTGCACACCGGCCGCCATCTGCTGCAGCATGCGCACGGCCTGGCCGGCATCCTGCAGCGGCAGCGACGGCGCCGCCGGCGCATTGAGCTGGTAGGCGCGGCTGGCCTTGGCCGGATCCACGCGGGTATCCAGCGCCGGGCCATCAGCCTGCGCACCGGACAACTGGCGGGTGATCATGCTCGACAGGCCCAGCCCCTTGCCGCGGGTCATCGCCTCGGCGATCTTCTGGTCGTACATCTCCCGGAACATCTTGTTTTCACCCGGGAACAGCGAATCGCCAAAGCTGGCATCACGCATGCTCTTGACCAGCATCTGCGCGAACTGGCCTTCAAGCTGGCGCGCGACCTTGTCGATCTTGGCCGGGTCGTTCTGCTGTGCGGGGCTCAGTTCGAATGCGGGAGTGATGCGCATGTCAGATCACCTCGAGCTCGGCGCTCAGTGCGCCGGCCTGCTTCAGTGCTTCCAGGATCGCGATCAGGTCGCCTGGTGCCGCGCCAACGGCATTCACCGCATGCACGATCTCGTCCAGGGTGGTGCCGCCATTGAACTTGAACATGCGGCTGCCATCGTTGGTGGCAGTGATGGTCGACTGCGGCGTGGCCACGGTCTGGCCACCAGCGAAGGCGTTGGGCTGGCTGACGTTGGTGTTTTCCTGGATGGTCACCGTCAGCGAACCGTGCGAGATCGCGGCCGGGCCGACCCGGACCTGCTGGCCGATGACCACGGTGCCGGTACGCGAGTTGACCACCACCTTGGCCGGCGCAGCGCCCGGGGTCAGTTCCAGGTTTTCGATGCGTGCCAGCAGGCCGATGCGCGCACCGGCGTCGGTCGGCGCACGCACGGCAACCGTGCCACCGTCCACGGCGCGGGCCGAGCCCTCGCCAAAGGCATTGTTCAGTGCACCCACCATCCGCGAGATGGTGGTGAAGTCGCTGTTGTGCAGGTTCAGGGTGATCTCGCCGCTGGCACCGAACACATCGGGCAGGGCGCGCTCAACGGTCGCACCGTTGGGAATGCGGCCGACGCTGGGCACGTTCACCGAGACGCGCGAACCGTCCTTGCCCTGCGCGCCGAAGCCGCCGACGATCAGGTTGCCCTGGGCAATCGCATAGACCTGGCCATCGGCACCGCGCAACGGCGCCATCAGCAGCGAGCCACCGCGCAGCGACACGGCGTTGCCGATGGAGGACACGGTGATGTCGATCGGCTGGCCGGGCTTGGCGAACGGCGGCAGCTCGGCATGGATCGCCACGGCTGCAACGTTCTTCAGCTGCGGGTTGACGTTGGCCGGCACGTTGACGCCGAGCTCGCCCAGCAGGTTCTTCAGGCTCTGCACGGTAAAGGGCGCCTGGCTGGTGCGGTCACCGCTGCCATCCAGGCCGACCACCAGGCCGTAGCCCACCAGCGCATTGCCACGCACGCCGCCCACCTGGGCCAGGTCCTTGATGCGCTCGGCGCTGGCCGGGGCCATCACCATCAGCAGCAGGACCAAGCAGTAGAGCGACGCCATGCGTCGCTGCAGGAAATATCGGAATGAAATCTTCATGGCCATACTCAGAACGGCGTCAGGCCGGAGTTGAAGAAGCGGCTCAGCCAACCCATCGCGTTGGACTGCGCGACAGGGCCGCGGCCGCCATAGACGATGCGCGCTTCAGCCACGCGGCTGGAGGGCACGGTGTTGTCCGCGCTGATGTCGCCGGGGCGCACGATGCCCTGTACCTGCACCAGTTCGTCGCCCTGGTTCAGCCGCAGGTTCTTCTGCCCCTGCACCACCAGATTGCCGTTGGGCAGGCGCTGCACCACGGTCACGGTCACGTTGCCCTGCAGGCGGTTGCTCTGCGCGCTGTTGCCCTTGCCGGTGAAGTCGCGCGCGCCCTTGGCCGTCGCACTCAGGATGTCCTTGCCGCCCAGGGTGACCGGTGCACCGAGAATCGACGGCGTGCCGAGGCTCAGGTTCGATTCCTTGTTGGTGGCGGTGTTGGCACTGGTCTGCGCGGTGGTGTTTTCCAGCAGGGTGATGGTCAGCAGGTCGCCGACATCGCGCGCACGGCGGTCCGAATACAGCTGCAGGGTCGGGCCGGCGGCGTAGATCGCGCCCGCGGTCGGTTCGGCCTGCGGCGGCATGATCGGCTGCAGCGGCGCCATCGTCGGATAGGGGCGCACGTCGCCAGCGATCACGCAGCCCCCGAGCAGGGCAGCCACGGCGCAGGCGAGGGCAGTACGGGCGAAGGAAGAAAGGGGCGACATGGCAGTTTCCCGGTGAGGGCGGTCAGAGCTTGTTGCTGAGGTAGCCGAGCATCGAGTCGGTGGTCGAGATCGCCTTGGCGTTCATTTCGTAGGCGCGCTGGGTTTCGATCATCGACACCAGCTCTTCCACCACGTTGACGTTGCTGCCTTCCAGCGCACCCTGCACCACGGTGCCGAGGCCGTTCAGGCCGGGGTTGCCGTTCTGTGCCGGGCCGGAGGCCGTGGTTTCCAGGAACAGGTTTTCACCGCGTGCCTGCAGGCCCGCCGGATTGACGAAGTCGGTGAGGGTCAGCGCACCGACTTCCACCGATGCCGCACCATCAGCCATCTTCACGCTGATGGTGCCGTCGGTACCGATGGTCACCGACTGCGCGCCTTCGGGAATCTGGATGCCCGGCTGCACCGGGTAGCCGCTGTTGGTAACCAGCTCGCTGTCCTGGTTGATCTTGAACGAGCCGTCGCGGGTGTAGGCCGAGCTGCCGTCGGGCATCTGCACTTCGAAGAAGCCGCGGCCGTTGACCATCACGTCAAGCGCGCGACCGGTCTGCTGCTGGCTGCCCTGCTCGAAGTTCTTGGCGGTGGCCACCACGCGCACGCCGGTGCCGATCTGCAGGCCGGTGGGCAGCTGGGTCTGTGCCGAAGAGGAACCGCCGGGCTGGCGCACCTGCTGGTACAACAGGTCCTCGAAGCTGGCGCGGTCCTGCTTGAAGCCGGTGGTGTTGGTGTTGGCGAGGTTGTTGGAAACCACCGACATGCGCATCTGCTGCGCATCCAGTCCGGTTTTCGCGATCCACAATGCCTGGTTCATCTTCGGAGTCCTGTCTGGGTGAAGCCGGCCGCGCGATGCGGCCCATGGGGTAGGGAGTGCAAGCGGCGTGCCAGCACCGGCGCAGGCCGGTGCCGGAATTCCGTCAGCTGCCCAGGCGCAACAGGCTGTTGGCGCTGCGCGCGTTGTCATCGCCGTGCTTGATCACCTGCACCTGCATTTCGTACTGGCGCTGCAGCTGGATCATCTGTACCAGCGCGCCGGCGGCATCGACGTTGCTGCCTTCCAGCTGGCCGCTGTGCACCGCCGTGCCCTGCGCCTGGGCGAACGGCTGCAGCGGATCGGTATTGCGGAACAGGCCATCCAGGCCGCGTTCGAGGCGCTCATCCGGCGCCTGCACGACCTTGATCCGGCCGATCATCGCCATCGTCTGCGGGCCTTCGCCCTGCGGGATGATCGAGATCGTGCCGTCGTTGCCGATCTCCATCGCCTGGTAGGGCGGAATCGCGATCGGGTTGTTGTTGTCATCCAGTACCGGACGGCCGCTGGAGGTCACCAGCTGGCCGTTCGGGGTCACCGACAGCGCGGCGCCACGGGTGTAGGCCTCGCTGCCATCGGTGGACTGCACGGCCAGCCAGGTGCCGGTCTGCAATGACAGGTCCAGCGGCTTGCCGGTGATGTGCTGCGCGCCGGCGGTGCGGTTGAAGCCCGCATCGACGTGCAGCGCATCCACCCGCGAGGCAAAGCCCGGGCCACGGATCGGGAAGGCTTCGGTGTTGGCCAGCGCTTCCTTGAAGCCGGGGGTGTCCGAGTTCGCGAGGTTGTGGCTGAGCGTTCCCTGCGCCTGCAGGGAGGCGCGGGCACCGGTCATCGCCACGTAAAGGGCTTTATCCATGCGGGGAGTTCCGTGACAGGGTCAGCAGGTCATCAACGGATGTTGATGACGGTCTGGGTGATCTGGTCCTGGGTCGTGATCATCTGCGCGTTGGCCTGGAAATTACGCTGCGCGGTGATCATGTTGACCAGCTGTTCGGTCAGGTCGACGGTGGAGGATTCCAGCGAACCGGCCTGGATCTTGCCGAGGTTGGAGGTGTCGGCTGCGCCGGTGCGCGGCGTGCCCGAATCGAAGGTCTCCACCCACAGGTTGTTGCCCTTCTGCTCCAGGCCCTGCGGATTGTTGAAGCTGGTCAGCGCCACCTGGCCCAGCGGCTTGTCGTCGCCGTTGGAATAGCGGGCGAACACCACGCCGGTTTCCGACACGGTGATCTCGTTGAGCTTGCCGGCCGCGTAGCCATCCTGCTGGGTGTTGCGCAGGGCGAACTTCTCGCCGTACTGGGTCGAGCCGCTCACATCCAGCGTCATGTTCAGCACGCCGGCGCCGGTGGTCGGGGTGAAGGTGCCCAGGCTGATCTTGCCGTTGGCCGGTGCGGTCAGCTTGCCGGCGTTGTCGAAGGTCAGCGGAGTCGGCGTGCCGGCCGGCTGGCCATCGACGTAGTTGTGCACCGTCCAGGCGTTGGTGGCCGCTTCCTTCACGAAGTAGGACACCTGGGTATGGCTGACGCCCAGCGAGTCATACACGGTGATGCCGCCGCTGGAGTGGCTGTAGCTGTTGGAATTGGTCGGGTCGAAGGTGGTCACCGTCGGCTGCTTGGCATTGCCCGGCAGGGTGAAACCAACCTTGACTTCGCTGGTCTGCTTGGGCGGGCTGTCGGTGGTCAGCAGCTGCAGGTCGACCAGGCGGCCGGCGTCGAAGTTGGTGCCGTCGGCGTTCGGTGCGAACACCTGCAGGCGTGCGCCCTGCGGGTTGACCACGTAGCCGGCGGCGTCGGTCTGGAAGTTGCCGGCGCGCGAGTAGACGCGTGCACCGTTCATGTTCATGGTGAAGAAGCCCTCACCGGAAATGGCCATGTCCAGACTGCGGCCGGTCTGCTCGTTGTTGCCCTGGATGAACTGCTGGGCCACGTTGGAGACGCGCACGCCCGAACCGATCGCGTTCTTGGACAGGCCGTAGCTGGTGGCGGCGAACAGGTCGGCGAATTCCGCACGCGACTGCTTGAAGCCGGTGGTGTTGACGTTGGCCACGTTGTTGGCGGTGACGCTCAGGTCCGAGTTGGCAGCGTTGATGCCGGACAGGGAAATGTTGAAGCCCATGGGATGCTCCTGTTGGATGCGGTGGGTGCGGCTCAGCTGACGCGGAGCACGTAGTCGAGAGGGGCCGTGCCCAGGCCCTTGAGATTCAGGTAGAGGCCGTCGGAACCGACGGTCACGCTTTCCACCGGCGCCTGCACGAAGGTGGACAGCTTGGTGCTCTTGCCGGTGGTGTCGACGTGGTTGGCGACGATGTTGTACTTGCCCGGCTCCATGCGCTTGCCGTTGGCATCCTTGCCATCCCAGGTGAACGCGGTCTCGCCGGCAGCCTTGGCTTCCACGCTGATCGAGGTGACCTTGGCGCCGTTGGCGTCGGTGACGTCCACGGTGACGATGCCGGCGGCCGGTGCGGCAACCGTGCCTTCCACCGAACCTTCCTTTTCCAGCACCAGCTTTTCCGACGGCACCAGCACCTGGTGGCCGACCAGCGCGGCGCCACGCAGCACCTGGTCGCTGGCCATCGACTCCTGGAAGCCCTTCACCGACTTGTTCAGATCGGTGATGCCCTGCACGGTCGACATCTGCGCCATCTGCGAGACCATCTGCGTGTTGTCCATCGGCTTCAGCGGATCCTGGTGCTGCAGTTGCTCGGTCATCAGGCGCAGGAAATCGGCCTGGTCCAGCGTGTTCTTCTTCTTGGTGGCGTTGCTGTTGGGGGCGTTCAGGCCGAGGGCGGCGTAGACGTCCTGGTTGCTCTGGTTGTTGACGGCAGTGGTCATGGCGGTGTCCGGTGCAGCGGGCCTCAGCGGCCCATGGTCAGGGTGGCCAGGGCCAGTTCCTTGGCGGTGGTCAACATCTCCACGCCGGCCTGGTAATTGCGCGAGGTGGAGATCAGGTTGACCATCTGCGCCACCGGATCGACGTCGGGCTGGTAGATGTAGCCATCGCCGTCGGCCAGCGGATGGCCCGGCTCGTAGCGCTTGATCGGCGCCGCGTTGCTCTGGGTGATTTCCTTGACCTGCACCGAGGTGATGTTCGGATCGGTCTTGCTGGTGACGGCCTGGAAGATCGGTTCCAGCGGCTTGTACACCGCGTCGGCGGAGCCGGCGATGCTGTCAGCGTTGGACAGGTTGGAGGCGATGGTGCTCATGCGCACCGACTGCGCCTGCAGTGCGGAGCCGGCGATATCGAAGATCGGCAGGTTGCTCATGGCTTATTGCCCCGTGATCGCGGTGAGCATGGAACGCACCTTGCTTTCGACGAAGCTCAGCGAAGCGCGGTATTCCAGTGCAGCGCGGCCATAGGCGGCGCGTTCGGCATCGGGGTCGACGGTGTTGCCGTCGATGCTGGGCTGCACGCCCTCGCGGGCCACCTGGAACGGATTGAGGCCACTACCGATTTCGTAGTGCTGCTCATTGGTGGTGGTCATCAGGCCGTTGGCATCCAGCCCCTGGGCATGGCGCAGGGCCGAATCAAAGTCCAGGTCCTGGGCCTTGTAGCCGGGGGTGTCGGCATTGCCGAGATTGCTGGCGATCAGCTTCATGCGCTGTTCGCGCAACGGCATTGCCTGGGCATGGACGCCCAGGTAGTCGGTAATCAGGTTGCGCACGGTGCACTCCCACGGGAACGTTGCCCGGGAAGCTGCAAGTGGTGTGCCAAAGGCGCGGGGTCAGATCCCCGCAGGGGCTCTGACCCCGCGGGTCACGCATTGCGATGTATGGGGTCGGAGCCCATTCGGGGTCCGACCCCACGGGCGGCCTTACGCCGCCATCGCCACCTTGCGCAGGCGGTCCAGCACGAAGTCGGCCAGCTCGTGCGGCGAATACTTGGCGACGAAGGCATTGGCACCCACGCGCTCGACCATCGCATTGTTGAATACGCCCGACAGCGAGGTATGCAGCAGCACGTACAGCCCGGACAGGCCGGCGTGCCGCCGGATTTCCGTCGTCAGCGTATAGCCGTCCATCGCCGGCATCTCGATGTCCGAGATCACCATGGCGTAGCGTTCGGCCGGGTTTTCACCCGAGGCATGGATCTGCAGCAGGTGGTCCAGTGCCTGCTTGCCGTCCGAGAGCAGGGTCGCACCCACCCCCAGCTGGTCCAGCACGCTGCGGATCTGCTGCCGCGCCACGCGTGAATCATCCACCACCAGCACCTGCAGCTGCGGGGCATCGGCGGGCATCGCCATGGCCGGGTCGAGCACCGCTTCACCGCGCACCTGGGCGATGTCGGCCAGCACGCTTTCCACGTCGATCACCTGGATCAGCTCGCCCTGGAAGCGGGTCACTGCGGTCAGGTAGCTGGATTCGGCGCCCAGTTCCGGCGGCGGGTGGATGTCTTCCACCGCGATGTTGACGATGCGCTCCACGCCGCTGACCAGGAAGCCCTGGATCGAGCGATTGAACTCGGTCACCACCAGATAGCCCGGTGCAGTGTCCGCATCCGGCTCGCGCTCGGGGTGGCCGATGGCCAGGCCCAGGTCCAGTACCGGCACCGAGCGGCCGCGTACATCGGCCACGCCGGCAAACTGGCCGGGCAGGCCGGGCACCTGGAACAGCTCCGGGCGGCGCAGCACTTCCTGCACCTTGAAGACGTTGACGCCAAAAAGCTGACGTCCGCCGAGGCGGAACAGCAGCAGCGCCAGGCGATTGTGGCCGGCCAGTCGGGTTCGCTGGTCGATCCGGTTGAGCAGGTCATGGGACATGGCTGCTGTATCGGCGCGGGCAGGGTGGAACTTGAGGGCGAGTGCAGAGGCGGGCCGGCAAGGTGTCCACCCTTTGCCAGTGGCACGCAGCTTGCACGCGTCTGGGCCAGGTCTTACCGACAGGAGGCGCCATGCGCCGCATTGCTTCTTTCCTTGCCATTGCACTGGCCGTGGCCGCGCCGTGGGCAACCGCAGCGGACTGGCAGCCGGTGGCCAGCATCCGCGCCGCGGCACTGTCGACCCTGGCCGCAGGTACCGAAGGTGAGGCGGTCGTCGCCGATGCGCTGCGTCTTCCCAAATGTGGCGGCGCATTGCAGGTGCAGCCCACGGCCAACACCACGGTGGAGGTGAGTTGCCCCGATGCCGGCGGCTGGCGCCTGTTCGTGCCGGTGAAGGTGCGCCGCAACCAGACCGTACTGGTGCTGACCCGTGGCATTGGCACTGGAGAATCCATCGCCGCCGCCGATATCAGTACTGCCCAGCGTGACGCGGCACGGATTGCCGGCGCAGTGCTGGCCGATCCTGCCGCAGCGATCGGCCGCATCGCCCGTCGGCCGTTGCCGGCGGGAACCCTGTTGTCCAGCAACGATCTGGTGGCACAGCGTCTCATCAAGCGAGGAGACAGTGTGGCACTGGTATCGCGGCGTGGCTCGGTCGAGGTCCGTATCGCCGGGCGCGCACTGGGCGATGCCGGGCAGAACGAGCGCGTCTCGGTGGAAAACCTGTCCTCGCGCCGTATCGTGCAGGGCACGGTGGACGCGGCCGGTGACGTAATCGTGGCGCGTTGAAATAATGCAGAATTCCCCTAAAGATCACGGCCCTGCGGCCGTTATCCCTTGTGTACGGCAACTCCAGGACACCCCATGAGCCAGAAAATCGACGGCAACCTGCAGGTCCCCCAGGCACTGCGCAGCGTGACCACCCCGGCCGCCAAGCCCGGCGTGAGCACCGATTCGGCGGCACGTCCGGTCGAGGCGGCTGACAGCCTGCGCCTGACCGGCGAAGCCACCAACCTGCAGGCCATCGAGCGTGAGCTGAGCACCGCCCCGGCGATCGACGCCCAGCGTGTTGCAGCGGTGCGCGAATCACTGCAGAACGGCACCTACAAGATCAATCCGGACGCGATCGCTTCGCGCATGCTTGAACTGGACCAGCAGCTGCAAGGATGACCGCGGCGATGAGCGAGCCGCTGCAGCGCCTTGCCCAGGCCCTGGACGTTGAACGCCAGGCCCTGGTCGAGCACGACGTGCACGCCCTGATCCGTGCCACCGGTGCGAAGCTGGAAGCACTGCGTGCGCTGGAAGGCGCGCCACCGGTGGGCGAGGGCGAGCAGCTGCAGGAACTGGCCGAGCGCAACCGTGCCAACGGCGTGCTGCTGTCGCGGCGTCGGCGCGAGGTCAACTGGGCACTGCGCCAGATGGGCCGCACCGAAGAGTCCTCGGCATACGATGCCAAGGGCCAGTCGCATACCGTCACTGCGCGCCGGCCGCTCGCCGTCGCCTGACCTGCCGGCGGTCGGCTGACTGCCCGATGGCGGCTGTCGGCCGCCGCACGAGCGCGTATATTGGGCGCCTGTTTGATCGCCTCGAGTCGCCGTGTCCGCCGCCAACGTTCTGGTTACCGCCCCCCTTCCGCCGCAACCGGTGCTGCAGGCCCTGCTTGAGCGCCTGCGCGAAGGTTTGTTGCTGTTCACCGAAGATGGACAGGTGGCCTTGGCCAACCCGGCCGCACAGAGCCTGCTGGGCAGCGACGAAGGCGCCTTGCCGCCGCCGCAGCGCCTGCGTGAACTGCTGCCGCCGGATGCCCTCGAACATGCGCGCCAGCACGGTCACTGGAACGGCAGCCTGCCGCTGGGCGAGGGCGTGGTCATCGCTCATCTGTACTTCCATGGCGAGCCCGGTTCGGGGCACTACCTGGCCTTGTTCCGCCATATCGAAGGCCAGGAAGACTACGAACGCGAACTGCAGCAGCGCCATGCCGAACTGCGCCAGGCCTACCTGCGCTTGAACGGCACCCAGGAAAAGCTGCTGCAGTCGGAGAAGATGGCCTCCATCGGCCAGCTGGCTGCCGGCGTGGCGCATGAGATCAACAACCCGATCGGCTACGTGCATTCCAACCTGGGCAGCCTGCAGGAATACCTGCGCAGCCTGTTCACGGTGATCGAAGCCTACGAGCGTGCCCTGCGGGCGCCGGACCCGAAGGCGTTGATTCCGGAAATCGACGATATCCGTGACCGCCTGGACATCGATTTCATCAGCCGCGACCTGCCGCAGCTGATGGCCGAATCACGCGAAGGCATCGAGCGGGTCACCCGTATAGTGCGCGACCTGAAGGACTTCTCCTATTCCGGCCGCGATGAGTCGTGGAAGCTGGTCGACCTGCATTCCGGCCTTGAATCGACCATCAACATCATCTGGAACGAGCTCAAGTACAAGGTGCACCTGGTACGCGAGTTCGGCCAGCTGCCGCTGGTGGAATGCCTGCCGTCGGAGTTGAACCAGGTCTACATGAACCTGCTGCTCAACGCCGGCCACGCCATCGCCGAGCGCGGCACGATCACCGTGCGTACCGGCGTGGACGGCGACACGGTGTGGGTGGAATTTGAAGACACCGGCGGTGGCATCTCGCCGGAACTGCGCCAGCGCATCTTCGATCCGTTCTTCACCACCAAGCCGGTGGGCAGCGGTACCGGCCTGGGCCTGTCGATCTCCTACAGCATCATCAACAAGCACCACGGCCGCATCGACCTGGACAGCACCCCGGGCGTCGGCTCGCGCTTCCGCCTGGTATTGCCGATCAAGCAGCCGCGGTAACGGTAGTGCCGGCCAGCGGCCGGCAATATCCGTGTGCAGGATCAGCGCAGCGGTGAACGATCCTCGCCGCCGTCGGCCGGCTCGGCGGCGACCGGCCCACCGTTGCTGCGCCGCTGTTCCTCGTAGGTGCGGAACGCCTGGTGGATGTGCTTGCGCAGCTCGTCGTCGTTCCACGGCTTGGTCAGGAACCGGTAGATCGCACCACGGTTGATCGCATCGGTCACCGTGTTCAGATCGGTATAGCCAGACAACACCAGACGGATCGTGTCCGGGTACAGCATCTTCACCCGGCCCAAAAACTCGGTGCCGCTCATGTCGCTCATGCGCTGGTCGGACAGGATCACCTGCACGTCGTTGATCGCCAGCAGATCGAACGCATCGCGCACGTTGCCTGCGGCCAGGATGCGGTAGCCATCGCGGCGGAACAGGCGCACCAGCGAGCGCAGCACGTTTTCCTCGTCGTCCAGCAGCAGCAGGGTGCGGTCAGGGCGGGTTTCGGCGAATGCTTCCGGGCGCAGGTAGCGGCGACGCAGGGTCATGCCCGCGGCATCGGCCGACATCGGCTCGCCGAACAGATAACCCTGGAACACATCGCAGTCATTGCGACGCAGGAAGCCGAGCTGCGCCTGCGATTCCACGCCGTTGGCGATCACCGTCATGCCCAGCTGGTGGCCCATCGCAATGATCGCGCGGGCGATCGCCGCTTCACGATTGCCGGCAGGCGCGCTCTTGATGAAGCTGCGGTCGATCTTCAGCTTGTCCACCGGGTAGCGCACCAGCGCACTCAGGCTGGAATCACCGGTACCGAAGTTGTCCAGGCTCAGGCTGATGCCTTCGTTGCGCAGGTTGGCCAGTGTTTCGTGGACGAAGTTGACGTTGTTGGTCAGGGCGCTTTCGTTGATCTCCAGCGTCAGCATCTGCGCCGGCACGCCAGAGGCCTGGATCACGCCCATGACCTCGGCAAAGAAGTTCGGCCGCAGCAGCTGCAGGGTGGAAACATTCACCGCGATGGTGAAGTCATCGAAGCCCTGGTCGCGCCACAGCCGGGCCTGCTTCAACGCGCCTTCCAGCACCCAGGTGCCGATCTGCACGATGATGCCCAGACGCTCGGCGGTACGCATGAAGCGCTCCGGCACCAGCATGCCCAAGGTCGGTGACTGCCAGCGCAGCAGCGCCTCCATGCCCACCACGTGGCCATCGCGGGCGCTGACCAGCGGCTGGTAGCGCAGCTTCAGTTCGCCATTGGGAATGGCATCGACGATCTGCCGCGCGATGATGCTCTCGCTGTGCGCGCTCGGCGGCGTGTCCACCGCATGGATGCGCACCGCATTGCCACCTTCGCGGGCGGCCTGGTACAGCGCGTCCTCGGCATGGTCGAGCAGGCGCGAGGCATTGCTGGCGTGCTCCGGGCACAGGCTCACGCCCAGCTTGCCGGTCATGAACAGCGTGTAGGGCAGTACCGAGAGGGGCAGCTCCATCTGCTGGCGGATCTCTTCGGCGAAATCCTCGGCCAGCGGCAGATCGGCGGTGCGCGGTACGGCAATCAGGAACTCATCGCTGCCATGCCGCCACAGCATGCCGCGTCCGCGCAGATAGGACTGCAGACGCTGGGCGACCAGCACCAGGGCCTGATCACCGACCTCCGCGCTCATGTTCTCGTTGACCGAGGCGAAGTGGTCGATGTCCACATGCATCAGCATCAGCGGGGTGCCTCCGGAAGCGGCTTCGGCGACCATCGCCTGCAGCTCGGGGTTGCCGGCGCCGAGGCGATCAGGCGCATCATCGATGCTGACCGGGGGCAGGTTGGGGTTCCACATGGGCTCAGTATTCCGCTGACTCGACGGCCGCCGTAACAGCGGCCTGGTAAGGAAGGTGGACATCGACGAGGGTACCGGCGCCATGCGCCGACTCGATCCGCACATGGCCGCCCACGCTCTGCGCGCGCTCGCGCATCACGATCAGGCCCAGGCCGCGCGGGCCATCCGGGTCGAACCCTTCGCCATCGTCACGGATCATCAGGTGCAGCCCGCGCTGGTCGACATCGCGCAGCTGCAGCACCACCTGGCTGGCGCGCGCGTGGCGCAGCACGTTGGTCAGGCTTTCCTGAGCGATGCGGAAACAGGCCTGTTCGATGCTGTTGTCCGGGCGCGTGGGCAGCGATTCGATCTCGGCCTGCAGCTCGACGCTGGACGAGCGGAACAGCACCCGCGCCTGCCAGCTCAATGCTGCCTCCAGGCCCAGTGCATCCAGCTGCGGCGGCCGCAGCAGGGTGGAGATGTCGCGCAGCTTGGCGACGGTGGTATCGGCCAGGCTGACGATCTGCGCCAGGTCCTCGCCGCGCCGTTGCGCATCGTCCTCGTCCTGCGCCGCATAGGCCGAAAGCTTGATCGCGGTGATCGCCTGGCCGATGTCATCGTGCAGGTCGCGCGAGATTGCCCGCCGCTCGTCCTCCTGCAGCGAGAACAAGCGGCCGGCCATCGCCTGCAGCTCGCGGTTGCTGGTCTCCAGCGCACTGCGGGTCTGTTCCGATTCGCTCAGGTCGCGCACGATCAGCAGCTTGCAGTCGCGCCCGCCATAGCGCACGTCGCCCACTGCAAGGCCCGCCTGGAAGCTGCGGCCATCGGCACGCTGCATCGCCACCACACTGCTGTGGCCCGGGCTGTGATGGGGCTGTCCGGCGCGCATCTGCGCGCGCGTGCGGGCCAGATCGGCGCCTGCCACCAGGGCCGACAGCGGTTCGCCCAGCAGCGTGTGGCTGCCGTAGCCGAACAGGCTGGCCGCCCATGCATTGGCATACAGCACATGTTCGTCGGACAGGATCACCACGCCATCGGGCAGTACCCGCACCAGCTCGCGGAACTGCTCCTCGCGTTCGCGCAGCAGGCGCCGCGACTGTTCGCGCTCGGTTACGTCCTGCAGGGTGCCCAGGATCCGGTCACGGCCAGCCTCATCCACACCGCTGGCGGCACGCAGGTGCACCATCAGCGCGCGGCCATCCATTGCCAGGACTGGCAGCAGCACATCCACCTGCACCTGCTCACCCGAGCACAGCTCGGCCAGCACCTGCTCGGTCTGTGCCGCGGTGGCCGGGTCGGCTGCCACCAGCAGTTCGTCGAAACGGTGCCAGCGTCGCGCTTCGGGCGGGCGACGGCCGAGCAGGCGATAGACCTGGTTGGAGTAGCGGCCCTGGCCGGTGGACGGGTCCAGCTCCCACGCGCCGATCCGGGCCAGTTCGTGGGCTTCTTCCACCCGCGCCAGTGCCTGGTCGCGCCGCAGCTGGGCCAGGTCTTCGGCGGTGCGGTCGATGGCGATCAGCAGGCGCGCAGTGTGCCCGTCGTAGTCGATCGCGTTCGAGCGCAGTTCCATCTGCCGCAGGCTGCCGTCGCGCAGCTGCAACTGCGCGCGCAGGATGCACAGCTGCTCGGGTGCCTCGCGGATCTCCTCCAGCTTGGTCTGCAACGCCTGGTCCTGGCCTGGTGGCCAGAGCACATCGATGGTCTGCGTCAGAAGCGAATCGCGGTCCCAGCCGAAGGTGCTGCAGGCGGCAGGATTGGCATCGAGGATGGCCAGCGTGTCCAGGTCATAGACCAGGATCGGGCCCGGGTTGCCTTCGAACATCTGCCGCAGGCGCAGCTCGGAGGCCTGCAGGCGGGCATGGGTGTGCAGCACATGCTCGGCCAGCGGCCGCAGCAGCAGGTACAGCAGGCCCGCGCTGGCCAGGGCGAAGAATGCGCCCTTCACGCTCTGCCACAGTGCTGCCTGTTGCGGGTCCGGCACGAGGGCCGTCACCGCACCGTCGCTGGCGATCATCCACGCCAGCGCCATTGCCAGGTAGCTCAGCACCACGCGCCGACGGTCGCGACCCAGCGCCTGCGCCATCCGCGGGTCGGGAACAGGGGCAGTGCCGGTCGGTTCTACGGGCATGGACAGGGCAGGCAGGAGGGCAGGGATGAGGGGGTGCCGGTCATCTTACCGCGCAGGTGTGCCCTGGCCACTCAATTATCCGCCGCAGGCGCCGTTAACCACTGCGTGCCCCGCTGTCGGGCGTTTCATCCGGAGCAAGATCGCGTGGACCAAGGGATCATCGCCAGCCTGCTGCAGCATCCGCTCGCCTCGGCGCTGGTCATCGTCGACCGTAGCGGTCGCCCGCTCGCGGCCAATCCGGCCGCGCGCGAGCACGGCCTGCCGGCCACGGTGGCCGCCTACGCGCCGATGCTGGAGGACCTGCGCCTGCTGGCCGCCGACGGTGGCATCGTCGCCTGCACGCTGCCGGGCGGCCCACGCGGCCATTACGATGGCCACCTGCGCGCCGTGCATGACGGCAGCGGCAATCTGCTCGCCTTCACCCTCAGCGTGCCCGAGCCGGTACCGATCGACGGCGGTGGTCGCTGGGAGCTGGCGCTGGACAGCGCTGGCCACAGCCTGTGGGACTGGGACATCCCCAGCGATCGGGTGTCCCGCACGCCTGCGCTGGGCGAGGAAACCGCCACCCAGATACTGGCGCGCGTGCACGCCGACGACATCACCCAGGTGCGTGCCGCGCTGGATGAACATCTGCAGGGCGTCAGTGAGCAGTACAGCGCCCAGTTCCGTTTCCGCCAGGCCGATGGCCAGTGGCGATGGGTGCTGGACCGTGGCCGGGTGGTCGCGCGTACCGCCGATGGCCAGCCGCTGCGCATGGTCGGCACCCATACCGACATCGAACAGCAGAAGCAGCTGGAAGCCATGCTGCAGGAGCAGCAGCTGCATCTGCGCGAAGCCCAGCGCATCGCCAGCATGGGCAGCTGGTCGTTCGATCCGCACAGCCGCCATTTCTGGTGGTCGCCGGAGCTGCGCTCGCTGCTGGCGCTGCAGCACGGCAGCATTCCGGGGCAGCGACGCTGGCTGAAGCAGCTGCACCCGCGCTCACGCGGTGCTCTGCGTGCCGCCTGGCGCCGCCTGTGGCGTGATGGCCGGGCTGCCAACATCGAACTGGAACTGACCCGCGGCAACGAACCCTCGCAGCATCTGCGGCTGTGGATGCAACCGCTGCTGGACATGGACGGCCAGCCCAAGCGCTTGCTGGGGCAGGTGCAGAACATCACCGAGCAGCACCAGACCGACGCGCTCATCCGCTGGCGCACCGAGCTGCTCAACCGCGTATCCGCCCTGGGCCGCATCGGCGGCTGCGAGATCGAAGTTGCCACGCGCAACATGCAATGGACCGAGGAGTGCTATCGCATCCACGGCCTGCGCAAGGAGCCGATCACCCTCGACCAGGCGCTCGCGCTGTATGCCGAGGACTCGCGTGCAGCCTTTGAGGCTGCGCTGGGGCGGATCGCTGGGGGCGGCCTGCCCGAGCAGCTGGATCTGTGCTTCTACCGCCAATCCGGCCTGCGCGTATGGGTACAGGTGCTGATCGAACTGGACCGTCGCGATGGACTGCCGCCGCGCTTCGTGGTCCTGTTCCGTGACATCACCCGCGAGCGCGAAGCCAACGAACGCATCGAGCTTCTTGCCCATTACGATCTGCTGACCGGGCTGCCCAACCGCGTCCTGTTGGGTGAGCAGACGTCGGAGGCCATCGAGGAAGCGCGCGATCGCGGTACCTCGCTGGCCATGCTGTTCATCGACCTGGATGGCTTCAAGAACATCAACGACAGCTTCGGCCATGCCACCGGCGATGCGCTGCTGAAGGCCGCCGCGACCCGGCTGCACCAGAACCTGCGCAACAACGACCTGTTCGGCCGTTTCAGCGGCGACGAGTTCATCGTGGTGCTGCGCGACCTGGCGGAGCCGGAAGATGCCGGGCACGTAGCCCGCAAGCTGATCAACTCGCTGGCCGAACCGCTGCGCCGTGGCGACACCACCTTGAAGGTGGGCGCCAGCGTGGGCATCGCCATGCTCGGCGAGAGCCAGACCGACTTCGATTCGCTGCTGCGCGCAGCCGACGCGGCGATGTACGCGGCCAAGGAAGCCGGTCGCAATACCTATCAGTACTACAGCCAGGACGCCTTGGCGCGGATCCAGCGGCGGCTGGAGATCGAGCACGGCCTGCATGGCGCCATCGAACGCGATGAGTTCAGCCTGGCCTACCAGCCGCTGCTGCACGCCCATCACGGCGAGCCGCCGGCGATCGAGGCACTGCTGCGCTGGCATCGTCCGGGCATCGGCTACTGCAGCCCTGCGGAGTTCATTCCGATTGCCGAAAAATGCGGCGAGATCGTCCGCATCGGTGACTGGGTGTTGTCCGAAGCCTGTCGCCAAGCGGCAGCATGGGACCGTGCCGGCCTGCATTTCGAGCGCATTGCCGTGAACGTGTCGGCGGTGCAGCTGCGTGATCGCGGTTTCGCCGAGCGCGTGATCGAAATCTGCCACGCGCACGGCTGGCCGCCGCAGCGGCTGGAACTGGAACTGACCGAGTCTGCCCTGATCCGTGACACCGACATCCTGCGCCACTGCTTCGATGTGCTTGAACGGCATGGCGTGCCGCTGGCGGTCGATGACTTCGGTACCGGCTTCTCCAACCTCAACTACCTCAACCGCTTCCCGGTCGGCCGGCTGAAGATCGATCGCAGCTTCGTGCAGGGCATGCTGCATGATTCCGGTACCGCCGAAGTCACCCAGGCGATCGTGCACCTGGGCCATGCGCTGGGCATGAAGGTGGTGGCCGAGGGCGTGGAAACGCACCAGGAGGAAGACATGCTGCGCCGGCAGGGCTGCGATGAGATCCAGGGCTACCTGTACTCACGCCCGCTCAGCCCGCGCGACCTGGCGCAGTGGCTGCGTCAGCAGCACCTCGCACCAGGCCGCACCGACGCCGCCAGCGAAGTGGTGCTGGCGCGTTGAGGCGCCGCGGCCTTCCTTTGGTGGGTGCCCGCACGGTGCAACAGGTCTTGGTGGGTGCCGACCGTTGGTCGGCACGGTTGCCTGCACGCGCGTCAAGGTGCCTGCTCTCAGCGACGCTCTGCGAGCTCTGCGAGCACATCCAGCGCCTTGCGTTTTACCAGGCTGCTTAGCCGCCAGCCGTACTCTGCTACGGGCTCCGTCGAGGTATAAACCTCTCCGTCGCCCAGTGGCCCCAACATCTCACGGGCTCGCCAGAGCATTGGTTCTCCGTCCTCGGCAAGGACATCCATTTCGGAATCATCCAATGTCAGCAGGAAGTCGTGCAGGCGACTGTTCCGGTCGATGCTGCTTGTTCGGACGGTCATCGCCGCAGGCGCGCACAGGCAGCCTTCGTGCGGCTCAAGCATCAACTCGACGCCGGTACGCTCACCACAAAAGAACATCTGGCCAAACGGCGAAATCGCGTAGGTATGGAAACTGTCCTTGCCCGACAGCGGGCTGTCCGCCAGGAAAACATCGAGCAGGGCTGCATAGTGCTCAGGGTTGACCATCGTCAGTCGATCATCGTGATAGCGCGCAAGTCCGTCGCGCTGCCACAGTGCCAGCAATGCATCCGGAAGCCTGCCCCTCCATAGGGCCAGCGTGGCTTCGGTGACAGGCGATCCTGGAGAGTGGGTGCTGAGTTGATCCAGAACGCTCTTCATGAACGGATCTGGGGCATCGAAATCCGTGGCTGGCGAGCAAGCCTCGGGGCGGCCCCTGGCTTCCGGGTCGTTCGGCAGCAGGTCGAGAAAGGTCAACATCATCTCGGCCCGTGCAAGCTCCGGGTTCCACTCCAGACCTGAAATGACGGTCGCTTTGTCTCCAGAGACAAGCAACAACGTTCCCGCCGGAAGGCTTTGCCATGGCTCGTTCAGCACCAGATAGCGCCGCGGTTCCTGTTCGGCATCATCGTCAAGAATGATGACTGGCGGACCGTCCTGCACACATCCCGCGGCCACCTCGACTGCTGCGTCGATCACACCCGCGTCAGGATCGTACGGGTCGATCGGAGCGGAGTAGGGCTGCTGGAACGCTCCAAATGTCTGCAGTGCCTGCTGAAGCGCCGCGAGGGAGTTGGGATCAATGGTCAATGGGTAGGGTGTTGCCGGAAGCTGCAATGCAACTGAAAGGCAGAGGGCCATGCTGGTCATCGAGCTGCAGTCTTATCTGAACTGGAATCGGCCCATCACGATGAGCGGCGGATTGGCCGAGGTCCATGCAAACAATCCGAAACTGTATAGCTCTCTCGGATCCATCCACGCATGGGGTGGATCTACACTGCTCTGGTAGATGCCGGCCTTGGTGGGCACTGATGCCTGCGCGAGCGTTCATCCACGCATGGCGTGGATCTACTTTGGCGCGGCAACCAGCCGCTGCGGGAGTTCGGACCGCAGCCGTGCGCGCACCGCTTCGACCACGTCTGCATAGCGTCGCCGCTGGATGTAAAAGCCCATATAGAACAGCAGCAGGGCCACCAGCATCGGCCACGCCGCTGGCCGGGCCAGAATGATCGGCACCAGCATCAGCGTCAGGCCCAGCGCGAACCAGCTGCACAGCCCGACCACCCGCACCTCCCGGCGCCGCGCGTCGATCATCACCCGGCCGCGCATCAGCGGAAAATAGCGACCTCCGAAGCTGGGTGCGAAGCTCTCGCGAAAGGCGACACTGCCGTCCGGCAGCGCGCGGAACGCCAGACGCAACCAGGCGTCGGTCGGCAGGTCATGCTCCAGGCCGGCCAGCGAAAGCTGGGCCAGCTCTGCAGGCGTAGCGGCAATGCGTTGGTTGAACAGGACGATGCCGGTACGGAAGAAGAATGGCGCCCACATCACCAGCAGCAGAATTTCGACCAGCAGCAGGGTAATCAGGGCGATGGCCATCGGTCTTCCATGAACGGGACCGGCGCATCATGCCACGGGGAAGTCGCATCCACGCATGGCGTGGATCTACTTCAGCGCATCCCCATCCAGCCCCAGGTCCCAGGCCAACCCCAGCAGG
The DNA here is from genome assembly GCF_042787595.1 of Stenotrophomonas sp. YIM B13575. Lineage (NCBI taxonomy): Bacteria > Pseudomonadati > Pseudomonadota > Gammaproteobacteria > Lysobacterales > Lysobacteraceae > Stenotrophomonas > Stenotrophomonas sp. YIM B13575. Next base: position 25,381 of record NZ_JBHZOP010000018.1, read on the forward strand.
TCGTCGCCGGCCACAACCGGGGCAGGGCGCGCGTCGGCCAGCTTCTGCAGCTCCTGCATTTCTTCCCGGGCCACATCTTCCAGCTGTCGCAGCTGCTCACGGACGCCCGCATTGCGCGGACGCTCGTTCTCGTTGATCGGGGGCAGGGCACGGATCAGGGTCATGGTGCGCTTGCAGGATGCATCCAAAGGCGGGTCACACGCAAAGGCCCCGGCAGAACCGGGGCCTTGCACTCTGCCGGGAGAGGCAGCGGACATCAGGATCAGAACAGCTCGACCGCGCCGGCGGCCATGCTCTGCTGGGCAACCGGCTTGTGCGGCGGGCGTTCCCATTCGCTGCGCAGTTCGCGCAGGCGGTTGCCGGTGCGCTGCAGGGCAGAGGCGATTTCTTCGTCGAACACGCCGCCATTGCGATGCAGCAGTTCCTGCAGGGCCACCGCTTCGCGATTGATCGCGGTCAGGCGGTCCAGGTGGGTATGCACGCCGCCCAGCGCCTGGGTGGCGATGTCCTCAAACTGCAGGGCGCGCACGGCTTCGGCCACACTGCCATCGATCGAGCGGGCGCAGTCGGACACTTCGCGCATGCCGTCGCCCAGCGACGCATTGATCTGCGCCACGTTGTCGAGCATCGCCGCCGCTTCCTGGCGCGCTTCACGGGAGCGGTCCATATCGCGCGAGGCCATGTGCGAAACCGTTTCGCGGACCTTGGCGATGGCGTCCTTGGAGCTGTGTGCCAGCTTGCGGATCTGCTCGTTGAAGGTGGTCGAACGCTCTGACAGGTTGCGGACCTCGTCGGCGACCACGGCGAAACCACGACCGGCTTCACCGGCGCGCGCAGCTTCGATGGCGGCGTTCAGGGCCAGCAGGTTGGTCTGGTCGGCGATCGACTTGACGTCTTCCAGCAGCGCGAAGATGCCATCCAGGTGCTGCGCCATCTGGTCGATGTGCTGCACGGTGGTGCTGCTCTGGCCGCTGACCTGTTCCAGCGCTTCCACCAGCTGTTCCATGCGGTGGCTGGCGTGCTGGGCGAAGCGGGCAACGTCGAGGCCGGCGCCGCCTTCGTCACCGGCGCGGTCGACGATGCGCGACAGCGCCTGGCTCTGCTGGCGCGACTTGCGGTTCATGGCATCGAAGCTGCCACCGAGGCTGGAGACGGCCTGGCGGATCAGGTCGCGGGCGCGTTCCACTTCGCCACGCGAACCGTCGATCTCGTTGCCGACGAAGTTGCGCAGCTCGGTCAGCAGCTGGTCCTGCTCACGCAGGACACGGGCATGTTCCGGCGAGCGGTGCGCCTGGGCGCGGGCGGTCCACCACGCAAAGCCGAGCCAGCTCAGCGTCATCGTGGTCAGGATCGCCCAACGCAGGGCGACCGGCCATTCGAAACCGATGGCGAAGGGGAGCAGCAGGGTCAGAGCCAGGGGGGCGGCCAGACGGATGAAAATGCGTGAGTACATGGACGTTCTCGGGAGGTGCACGGAGGATGTATCGGCCGTACCCCCTTTCTCTTTAACGTCGATGTGCTTTGAAATGCATTCTGAATGCGCCGGTTTTCCGGCGCGGTCGGGCGGTCTGGGGGAGCAGAGCCCTTTCCCTGCGGGAAAGGGGTCCGACCCCGGGCGGTCGGTTGGCGGGGTCGGATCCCTTTTCCACGGAAAAGGGCTCTGACCCACAGCGTCAGGCCAGCTGGCGATCCACCGCCTCGACCATGGCCTTGCGGCTGAGCAGGAAGTCCCAGTAGCTGCCACCCAGCTGCCGCCACAGCACCGCGGCGCGCACGGCGGCCAGCAGCAGCGCGCGGATCTCGGCCACAACGCCAGCCTGGCCGAGGTAGTGCGGGTTGCCCTGCACCATCACCCGCGGCTTGAGGTGACTGATGGTGTCTGCATACAGCCCGCCCAGCGCGGCCAGTACTTCCGGGTGGCCACTGTCACCCAGCTCGGTGGCCTGGCGCTGGGCGCGCTCGATACCCGAGGCGACCTTGTTCACGGTGGCGCCGTCCTGCACGAAGCGTCGCTCCAGCTGCAGTACCGACAGGGCCAGCTTGGGCAGGATCGGATCCTGGCCCTGGCTGCGGAAATAATTGTGCAGCAGGCGCAGGCCGGATTTCAGCGCATGCCGATCCCCAAACACTGCCTGCGGCGAGGATGCATCGATGCGGAACACGCTGTCCACGGCGGTGCGCACGGCGGCGGCGTCGGAATGGCCGGTATCGGCGATACGGCGTACCTGCTGCAGGGCCTGGGCAATGCCGGCCAAAGCCAGAACGCGGTCGTCGACAGTGAAACTCATGCAGCGAGTACCTCAAAAGGAGAAGGGGTGGTGCGCAGGCGCTGTTCCAGCGGCGCGTCGGTGGCGGCGATCACCGCGCCACCCAGGCAGACCTCACCGTCATACAGCACCAGGGATTGCCCGGGGGTGACTGCACGCTGCGGCCGGGCGAAGGAAACCTGCACGCTGCCGTCGTCCAGCACGTCCACCGTGCACGGCTCGTCCGGCTGGCGGTAGCGGGTCTGCGCGGTGCATTCAAAACGCCGTGCCGGTGGCGCGCCGGCAATCCAGTGCGCGGTCTCCGAGCGCAGCCGGTTGGACAGCATCCATGGGCTGTCACGGTCCTGGTCCACGTACAGCGCGTTGCTGGCCACGTCCTTGCCGACCACATACCAGGGAGCGGCAGGGCGGCCGCGCACGCCGCCGATGTTCAGGCCTTCGCGCTGGCCCAGGGTGAAATAGAACACGCCTGGATGCTCGGCGATCACGCTGCCATCGCTGGGGTCGAGGATCTGCCCGGTCTTGGCCGGCAGGTAACGACCGAGGAACTCGCGGAAATCGCGCTCGCCGATGAAGCAGATGCCGGTGGAATCCTTCTTGGCGTGGGTCGGCAGGCTCACGTCGCGGGCAATCCGGCGCAGGTCGCTCTTTTCCAGATCACCAATCGGGAACAGCGTGGCCGCCAGTTGTTCCTGCCCCAGCTGGTGCAGGAAGTAGCTCTGGTCCTTGGAGCGATCGGCACCGCGCAGCAGCAGCCATTGATGCCCGCGCTGGGCAATGCGCGCGTAGTGGCCGGTGGCGATGCGCTCGGCGCCCAGCTCGCGGGCAGCATCGAGGAAGTGCTTGAACTTCACTTCGCGGTTGCACAGCACGTCCGGGTTGGGCGTGCGGCCGGCGGCGTACTCTGCCAGGAAGTGTTCGAACACCCCCTGCCAGTATTCGTTGGAGAAATCGCGGAAATGGAACGGGATGCCCAGCAGCCCGCACACCGCCACCGCATCGCGGCGGTCGTCCTCGGCGCGGCAGTCGCCACTGCCGTCGTCGGCCCAGTTCTGCATGAACAGACCGGCCACGGCCTCGCCCTGCTGTACCAGGCGCCAGGCGGCCACGGACGAATCCACGCCGCCAGACACGCCAACCATCACCCGTGGGCTGCTCATGCGACCTCCCGGACCAGTGCAAGCGGGTAGCGCTGGCCCGCCAGGTAGTCGGCCAGCACCTGCCAGACCAGCGGGCTGCGCTGGCGTCCAGCGGCGGCCTGCAGTTCGGCCGGGGTCATCCACAGCGCCCGATCGATGCCGGCATCCAGCGGCCGCGCCCGGTCATGCGAGAGCGGGCGCGCGGCATAGCAGAAGCGCAGGAACGGGGTGCCGTCCCCGGCGGTCCACTGGTAGCAGCCGATGAAGGCGGTCAGCTCCACCGTCCAGCCGGTTTCCTCGACGGTCTCGCGCAGGGCGGCCGCAGCCAGGCTTTCGCCCGGCTCCAGGTGCCCGGCCGGCTGGTTAAGCACCTGCCGGCCTTCGATGGTCTCTTCAACCAGCAGCACCCGGCCGCCGTCGACCACCACGGTGGCGACGGTTGCGTGCGGTGCCCAGCGCGGGTCCGGCGAGGTGTTCAACTCAGAGGTCGTCCTTCTTGGTCAGCTCCAGCTCCATCGCATCGGCGGTGCGGATGGCCGCATCGATGGCGTCGCTGAGCTGGTCGGCGGTGGCGTCGGCATCGATCTTGACCACGAACATCGCGGTCGACTCCTGCTTCACCCAGCCGCCCATCTTGGCATCCTGCGAGTCTTCCAGCAGGCGGTTGGCCACGGCCACCGGGAACTGCTTGGTCTGCGAGGTGTAACCCGGCGACCAGATCTCACGGATGTTGTGGGTGCCGAAGTCTTCCACCGACGAGCGCACGTAGACGATCTGGGTGCGATCGCCCTCGACGTCGAACACCATCTGGTAATCGCCGTCTTCATCCACCTCGTAGGTGTAGCCCAGCTTTTCCAGATGACGTGCAACGGCCTTGTCGGCCTTCGCGCTGTCAGTGGTGGTCGCAGCGCCAGCGGTGCCAGCGGCAGCCAGGGCGATCAGCAGGGCGGAGAGAAGGGTCCTTTTCATGAAGATCCTGTGAAACCAAGAGTGTGGGAAGGTGCAATTGTGACGGCGGGCGTCCGTGCCGTCCATTCCGCGCAGGGCCTGCGCAAGGCCGACTCACCCCTTATAATCGGCAGATGCCTCGCGAGTCCGCCCCCGATTCCCACCACGAGCACGGCGTTGCCGTGGAGCCCGCGCGCCCGGAAGTGGCGCCGCCGCCGTTCTATCAGGTCATGCTGCTCAATGACGACTACTCCCCGATGGATTTCGTCGTGGACGTCCTGCAGCAGTTCTTCAACATGGACCTGGACAAGGCCACCCAGGTGATGCTGCACGTCCACACCCGTGGCCGTGGCGTCTGCGGTGTGTTCACCCGTGAAGTGGCCGAGACCAAGGTGGCCCAGGTCAACGAGTACGCGCGGATGAACCAGCATCCGCTGCTGTGCACGATGGAAAAGGCCTGACCGCCCACGATCTGTAGAGCCGAGCCGATGCTCGGCTGCTTTCTGCCCGGGCGTATCGACCCCGGATGGAGCGTGCCTACCAAGGTGGGCACCTACCAGGGCAGGCAGAGTGTCACGCCCCCGCCAGCGCCTGCAGGGCCATCCCGGCTACCGCCTCATCGATGTCGGCCGGGTCGCCGTCATCCCGGAACCACACCGCTGACAGCCCGGCACTGGCCGCGATCCAGCGCAGCAGTCGCGTGCGCTCGATATCGGCCAGCCGGCAGACCTGTTCCAGCCGGGCGTGGAAGCGCTCGGGCCGCGTTGCCACGTGGATGCCTGGCCCGCACAGGTCCGGGTTGCTGAACATCGTGGTGTAGTCGAACGCGCGGTCACCCAGCAGCCGCTTCGGGTCGATCGCCAGCCAGCCCCGCGTGCCGAAATCGAGCACGTTGTCGTGATGCAGGTCGCCGTGCAGTGGCCGTATCTCCTGCTCCTCCTCCAGCAGTGCCATCGCCAGCGATCTGCACTGTTCCAGCAATGGCGGCAGCGGCGCCCTTGCCTGCAGCAGATCAGCGAACCATCTACGCAGGCAGACCAGATCTTCTGGCGGCGCGCTCCGTGGCCGGTGCAGCTGCTGCAGGACCTGGCACAGGATCATGGTGCAGGCGTCGTCCTCGCCCTTGATCGAACGTTGCCGCAGGGAGTCGCCGTGCGCCCGTTCGATCAGGATCGCCGGTCCCTCGTGGGCCAGCAGGCGTGCGGCGCCGTCGCCATTCCACCAGCGCAGCAGGCGATGGCCGTTCTGTTCCTCTGTCTCCGTGCTCACCTTCAACATGGCCGCCTCGCCAGAGGCGGTCAGCACCGGGCAGAGCCGGGCATGGGGGGTACGGATCGAAGGACCATCACGTCGCAATCGCCAGCGGCTCAGGTAGGGTTCGCTCATGGTGAGGGTGCTGTCCTGGAGTGAACGATGATCAAGCGGTTCGCACTGCTAACGCCATCTGAACGTCGCAATCCGCTAGGGTGATGGAAATCGCGTAGTCAGGCCGCATATTGTCCCCAACTGCCGCCGGAGTAATCCATGTTCAGCAAAGACCTCGAACACACCATCGGCCAGTGCTACAAGCGCGCCCGTGAGGCCCGACATGAGTTCATGACGGTCGAACACCTGCTGCTGGCACTGCTCGACAACCCGTCCGCTCAGGCCGTACTGAAGGCCTGTGGTGCCGACGCCGACCGCCTGCGCCAGGAGCTGGAGCAGGCCATCGAGGCTTCCGTGTCCCGCCTGGCCGAAGATGATGGCCGCGATACCCAGCCGACCCTGGGCTTCCAGCGCGTTCTGCAGCGGGCCGTGTACCACGTGCAGTCCTCCGGCAAGAAGGAGGTCACCGGCGCCAACGTGCTGGTCGCCATCTTCGGCGAAAAGGACTCCCACGCCGTCTATTACCTCAACCAGCAGGACGTCACCCGGCTGGATGTGGTCAATTATCTGTCCCACGGCATCGCCAAGCTGGGTGAGGAAGGCGAGCAGCCGTCCTCGTCCGAGGGCGAGGGCCGCATGGAAGGGGGCGAGGGCGAGCCGAAGGGCGATGCCCTGACCGAGTTCGCCAGTAACCTCAACGAACAGGCCCGCGCCGGTCGCATCGACCCGCTGGTCGGCCGTGCCGACGAGATCGAACGCACCATCCAGGTCCTGTGCCGCCGCCGCAAGAACAACCCGCTGTACGTGGGCGAGGCTGGCGTCGGCAAGACGGCCATTGCCGAGGGCCTGGCCCGGCGCATCGTCGAAGGCTCGGTGCCGGACGTGCTGGCCGATGCGGTCATCTACTCGCTCGACCTGGGCGCGCTGGTGGCCGGCACCAAATACCGTGGCGACTTCGAGAAGCGCCTGAAGGGTGTGCTGACCGCGTTGAAGAAGGTGCCCAATGCGGTGCTGTTCATCGACGAGATCCACACCATCATCGGCGCCGGTTCGGCGTCGGGCGGCACCATGGATGCCTCCAACCTGATCAAGCCGGCACTGGCGTCGGGCGAGCTGCGCTGCATCGGCTCGACCACGTTCCAGGAATACCGCGGCATCTTCGAGAAGGACCGGGCGCTGGCCCGTCGCTTCCAGAAGATCGACATCGTCGAGCCGACCGTGGGCGAGACCTACGAGATCCTGCAGGGCCTGAAGTCCAAGTACGAAGCCCACCACGGCGTGACCTACGCCGATGAAGCGCTGCAGGCTGCGGTCGACCTGTCGGTCAAGCACATCGCCGACCGCCTGCTGCCGGACAAGGCCATTGACGTGATCGATGAGGCCGGTGCCCGCCAGCGCCTGTTGCCGGAAGGGCAGCGCAAGGAGCTGATCGACGTCGAAGAAGTCGAGGCCATTGTCGCCAAGATGGCGCGCATCCCGGCCAAGCAGGTCAGTGCCACTGACAAGGATGTGCTGCAGCATCTGGAGCGCAACCTGAAGATGGTGATCTTCGGCCAGGATCCGGCCATCGGCACCCTGGCCTCGGCCATCAAGCTGGCGCGCTCGGGCCTGGGCAATCCGGAAAAGCCGATCGGCAACTTCCTGTTCGCCGGTCCCACCGGTGTCGGCAAGACCGAGGTGACCAAGCAGCTGGCGCTGCAGCTGGGCATCGAGCTGGTCCGTTTCGACATGTCCGAGTACATGGAGCCGCATTCGATCAGCCGCCTGATCGGTGCGCCTCCGGGCTACGTCGGCTTCGACCAGGGCGGCCTGCTGACCGAGAAGATCGTCAAGACGCCGCACTGCGTGCTGCTGCTGGATGAAATCGAGAAGGCGCACCCGGACATCTTCAACATCCTGTTGCAGGTGATGGACCGCGGCGTGCTGACCGACACCAACGGTCGCGAAGCCAACTTCAAGAACGTGGTGCTGGTGATGACCACCAATGCCGGCGCGGCGCAGGCCTCGCGGCGTTCGATCGGCTTCACCAAGCAGGACCACGCCACCGATGCGATGGAGACCATCCGTCGCGCGTTCACGCCGGAATTCCGCAACCGCCTCGATGCGGTGGTGCAGTTCCAGCCGTTGGGCTTCGAGCACATCCTGCGCGTGGTGGACAAGTTCCTGATCGAGCTGGAGATGCTGCTGCAGGAGAAGCACGTCAGCCTGTCGGCCACCCCGACCGCGCGCGACTGGCTGGCCCACCACGGCTTCGACCCGCTGATGGGCGCCCGCCCGATGGCGCGGGTGCTGCAGGACAAGGTCAAGCGCCCGCTGGCCGACGAACTGCTGTTTGGCAAGCTGGTCAATGGCGGCAAGGTCAGCATCGACGTGCGCAACGACGAGCTGGTGGTCGAGGCGCAGGCCGAGCCGGAACGACTGTTGCCGGCCACGGTGGAGTAAGGCTGTGCCGGGCATTGCCTGGCGGCGGAAGCAACGACAGGGCGGCGCAGGCCGCCCTTGTCGTGTCAGTCCTTCAGCGGCCGCGCTGGCGGGCCATGCGCTTGAAGGTAGCGGCTTCCAAAGGTTCGATCCGATCGACCGTGCAGCTGGCGCGGTCGGTCTTCAGCTCGCTGCGTGAATCGCCGCACAGCTGGTTGCTCTCGCCCTGGGTTTCAAACGCCAGCCGGCGCGAGGTCACGGCGCTGCTGCAGGTGCGAGTGAACACGACGCGGTAGTGCTGGTCACCATTGCGCAGCAGCACATCGCGATCGGCGCCGGCGCGGACGATCTGCTGGTCCTCGCTCAAGGCAATGCAGCTGTCGCCAGTGGCGGCTGGCGGCGTGTCGGCCGCCTGGGCGACGGGTGCGATCAGGGCAGCAGTGATGAGTGCGAGCGCGGCGAAGCCGGCGGGCAGGGAAGACGTGTTCATGGCGGGGGCAGGGGGTGGCGATCCGGACTGGATCGGGTGCCACGATGACGCCGCCGGTGCGAATGCGAATCTGCCGCAAGCATGGCTGACCGATGTCACGGTGCATTCGGTCAGGGTGCCGTCCGGCAGGGCCGGATTTCAGGCATGACAAAAGGCCAGCGTCCAGGGCTGGCCTTGTCGGGGTGGCGCAACGCGCCAGCCGCTTACTTCATTCGGTAGGTGATACGACCCTTGGTCAGGTCGTACGGGGTCATTTCAACCTTGACCCGGTCACCGGTGAGGATGCGGATGTAGTTCTTGCGCATGCGGCCGGAGATGTGGGCGATGATTTCGTGCCCATTTTCCAGACGAACGCGGAAAGTGGTGTTCGGCAGCGTCTCGCTGACGGTGCCCTCGAACTCGATGGAATCGTCTTTCGACATGTAGTCCTGTGCGGTTCAGAAAACGGCCACGTTGGGCCTAAGGCGCAGCATTTTACGCGTCAAACGCCCAGCTTGCAAAGATTGTGTTATTCCCCGGCAAAATCCGCTGCCGGCACGCGCCCGACCAGCTGGGTCCAGGCACCTTCCCGGCCCGGCGCCTGCACCGCGCTGCGGACCTGCTCCAGAAACGGCGCGCGCGGCAGGTGCTCGGCACCCATGCGCAGCAGGTGCGGGTTCTCCACCTGCGCATCGATCAGTGGCCAACCCCAGCCGTGCAGCGTGCGTGCCAGTGCCGCCAGCGCCACCTTGGAGCCGCCGCTGGCGCCACTGAACATGCTTTCGCCGAAGAACATCGCGCCGATGGCCACGCCGTAGATGCCGCCGACCAGCGTCTGCCGGTCCCACACTTCGAAGGAATGCGCGAAACCCAGGTCGTGCAGCTGGCTGTAGGCATCCACCATCGCCGGGCTGATCCAGGTGCCGTCCTGGCCGGGACGGGGCGCGCTGGCGCAGGCACGCATCACCTGGCTGAAGGCGGTATCGGCGGTCACTTCCCAGTTGCTGCCGCGCAGTTGCCGGCGGAACCTGCTGCTCAGGTGCACACCGTCGGTACGGAACACCATGCGCGGGTCCGGCGACCACCACAGGATCGGCTCGCCCTCGCTGAACCACGGAAAGATGCCGCCGGCATAGGCGTTGAGCAGGCGCAGCGGGTGCAGGTCACCGCCCACGGCCAGCAGGCCATCGGGTTGGCGCAGCGCGGTCTCGGCTGGCGGGAAGGGGGCATCCGGCGCATCGGCCAGGCGCCAGGGCAACTGACGGGTCATGCCGGCATTGTATTCGTCGTGGCGATACGCGATGTCTGGCACCATCACGCTTCACCGGCAAGGAGCCCCGCATGAGCGACCCCATCACCGCCATCCTCGATGCGCACGATGCGCCGCGCACACGCAATGACAGCCTGGGCATGCTGTTGACCCTGGCCAGCGAAGACCGCCCCCAACTTGGCGCGCTGCTGCTGCAGGCGCTGGAGCGCCGCTCGCCCAGCTCCACCTTTCTCGATACGGCGCTGGATCTGCTGCCGGATGAAGCTGTCGCGCCGGTCTGTATCGATGCCTGGCGGCGCTATCGTGACGGCGAGCGCAGTGAGCTGCTGACCAGCGTGCTGGAGTTCGCCAGCTACCAGGCGCCGCACACGCTGCAGGACGACTGGGACGCGCTGCTGGCGGTCGCCATCGAAGATGACATCCAACTGGCCCCGCAGATCTGGCAGGCGCTGCCGCCGCCGCTCGCGGCGGACTGGGCGCATCGGTTGACCGACGCCGATGACGATCGCGAACTGGAACGCGCCAAGGCGCTGCTGTTGGCGACCCAGCCGGAAACTCACGCCGCCGCCCGTGGCTACCTGGCCGACTGGAGCGACCTGGATGCGCAGGTCTGGGCGCACTGGGCAGGCCTGGCTGATGGCCCTCGGCTGCGCCGCCTGCATGGTCAGCAACCGCTGCACCTGCGCTTTGGAAGCAGGCAGCACCGCGCACAGGTGGCCGAAGAGCCGGGCTGGCGCAAGCGGATCTGGCGGCTGCACCCCACCTGGAATGGCGGTCAGGTGCAGCATGCGGGCAACATGGGCGGCCCGCTCGACGCCTCGTGTGGCAGCTGCCATGCACCGCTGCAGCGTCTGTTGCAGACCGACGCTGCGGCGCTGGAGGAAGGCGCGGCCGGCTCGATCACCCTGGGCCTGTGCCTGGACTGCTGCGGCTGGGAAGATCCGCCCGTGCGCTTCTATCGCCACGATGCGGAAGGCGTGCCGAGCTGCCACCCCAGCCAGCACCGCGAAGTGCCGGTCAATCCCACCGACAGCGGCGACCTGATGCCGGCCGACGTCGGTCTTGCTGCGATGGACAGCCCTCGCTGGCAGCAGCAGGACTGGGGCCAGTCCAATCATCGGCAGAACCTGTCGCGCGTGGGCGGCGCGCCGAGCTGGGTGCAGAGCGCGCACTACCCGGCGTGCATCGACTGCGGCGAGCAGATGCCTTTCGTGATGCAGCTCGACTCAACGTTGCCGACCACCAATGAAGGCATGTTGCTGTGGGGGAGTGGCGGCATGCTCTACAGCTTCTGGTGCGGCAAGTGCCGGGTGAGCGGGCACTTCTGGCAGTGCACCTGAGCGCAGTGCCCTGAACTGCTCTGGTAGGTGCCAACCTTGGTTGGCACGCTTCTCCGGCGCTACGGTTCCGCACGAAACGGGCTATGCCCCTGCAGTTCCTGCTGGTAGCGCCGCACATCCCGCCGCTCCTGCCGGCACCAGTCGCGCAGCGCCTCGGCAAACTCCGCATCGGCCACCCAGTGCCGGCTTCGCACGATGGTCGGCAGGAAGCCACGCGCCAGTTTGTGCTCGCCCTGCGCGCCAGGCTCGAAGCGGGCTATCCCCTCGCGCAGGCAGTATTCGATGCCCTGGTAGTAGCAGGCCTCGAAGTGCAGACCGGGCAGGGTGGCGCCGCCCCAGTAACGGCCGTAGAGCGTGTCGCCACCACGCAGGCACAGCGCACCGGCAATGGGTTCGCCGTCCTGTCCGGCCAGGAACAGCACCAGCCCACGGCCCAGTGAAATTGCCAGATGGCGCAGGAATGCCTCGGTCAGCGCTGGCGCGTTGCCGTATTCCAGGAAGGTCTGCAGGTAGAAGCGGTACATGGCTTGCAGATCGGCGCGGCTCGCTTCGTCGCCATGCACCACCCGGAAGCTGATGCCCTGTCGGGTGACCTTGGCCCGCTCCTGGCGGATGTTCTTGCGGTGCTTGTGGTTCATGGCACCGAGGAACTGCTCGAACGTGCTCCAGTCGCCCGGGTTCTGCCACTGGAACTGGATGTCCTCGCGCAGCAGCCAGTCGTCGCCGAAAGCGGTCTCGTCAGCTGCCGTGTGGAAATTGATGTGTGCTGACGACACGCCGAGTGCGGGCATCTGTTCGCGCACTGCCGTCAGCAGCGCAACACGCTGCGAATCGTCACGGGCCAGCAGGCGCGGGCCGGTCACCGGCGAGTACGGCACAGCGCCGAGCCATTTCGGGTAGTAGTCGCGTCCGTGGCGCGCATAGGCATTGGCCCAGGCATGGTCGAAAACGAACTCGCCGTGCGAGTTGGTCTTCAGGTAGCCGGGAAGGGCGCCGACCAGGGTGTCCCCGTCCCAAAGGGTGAAATGCTGCGGCTGCCAGCCCCAGTCCTCGCGCAGGCAGCCATAGGTTTCCAGGCCGGCAAGGAATGCGTGGCTGACGAACGGGTTGCGGCCGTCGTGCAGGGCATCCCAGTCGGTGGCGGGAATGGACTGCAGGGAGTCGAGGAAGCGGGCGGAGTGCATGGGGAGAAAGGATAGGGCAGGACGATCACGAACGGTGTTGGCGGGGCCGGGTTGGTTTGTTCTGGTTGGGGATGAGGGAAGTTTGAAATCTCCATCGGTGTGCGCCTGGTGCGGAATCGCTGGCGCATGGCTGGGCAGGGTGGCGGGGCGCTGCATGAGCGGCGTGCATCCCGCCACATGGAGAAATCAATAATGAAGGGATTGAAGCTTGCAACTGCCGTGGTCGCGTGCGGCCTGTTCTTTGTGTCACCAGTGTTGGCTTCTGGAGTCGAGCACTCGTCCTCAGTCGAAGATCCGGGCATGTATGCCGAGCTGCTGGCGCTGCTTGAACGCGAGATTGGCGCCCAGTTGACGCGTCATCTGCAAGAGGAGGGCAGGTTGCGCCAAGTGACTGTGAGTGTGGCAGTCGATCCGCAAAAGCGCAGGATGGTGGTCGACTTCGGCCCCGGATACCTTCCGGGCGATGAGCAGAACTATGGAGAGCTCTTCCTCATCCCATTGGCCGCTGATCTTCGGCATTACTCGGATCAGGCAGGCTTGGAAATCCTGGATGTGGAGTTCCTTTTTCAGGGCAAGCCAATAGAGGCGCATTTTCCAGAAGATCACCCTTTGCCGAGGACGGCGAAATCCCGATCCGCGCACACGCGGGCTCTGGTTTCATCGAGTCATGGATATATTGCCTTGCATCCCAGCAGGGCGTGGGAATTCCAGCGCCCCGCTCCGCTCGGCCTGCAGGAGGACGTATTGAGCCCTACATACGGGGACGAACTGCAGGATTTGCTGGAGCAGCGAAGTGGATTGGTGGTGCATCGCGCTCGCAGTCGTTCTAAAGACCCGCATCCGGAGTCTGGCTACCCTTGGGAACAGATGTCTTCCAGGTATCACCTGAAAGCGCTCTTCCCCGAACGTGCCGACATATGGAATGAACTTCCAAATAGTCCCAGCAGTGATCGAGAGGTGAAGGAGGATATCCGTGCTCGTCCCAACTACGCCAATCACCTTGGCGTCGACGTAATGCTGAGCCTGCACACGAATGGAAACCCCTCCCCCGGCGTTCGCGGCGCCGAGGTCTATCATCATCGGACCAAGCCAGAGGACAAGGCGCTGGGTGACAGCATCCTGTGCGGCATGAGAGAGGTGATCCATGCGCAGCCCGGGTACGAGAGTTTTCCTATTCGAGCCGAATCGGTTGCTGAAGGCCACGGCGAGAACCGCATTGGCACGATGCCGTCGGTAATCGTCGAGACTGCCTATCACTCCAATCCGGAGGATGTTGCGGCACTGCAGGATCCTGTATTCCGCTCCGCCGCCATGAAAGGCGTTGAGAAGGGCTATCGCTTGTGGGCTACCGGAAAGTCCTGCGGGCAGTTCGCACTGCAGCCAATTTCCGACATCGAAGTTCCGCTCCAGACTTCGCGCGATGTGAACGTGAGCTTCCTGGGGAACCCCCAATACCCGTTGGGAATTGAAGTTGCGGTGGCAGATTGCCGCCCGCCTGGAGTCTGCACGCCATGGAAGGGCCGCTTCGAAGATCCCGATGCGCCAGTGAAGTTTGAAGTGAGCTGCTCGTCCACGCGACCGGGAACAGTGCGCTGGAAGGTCCTGATGCGCGATGCAGACGGTGTCGCTGCGGCACCGGTGGAGTTCAATCAGTCCTGTGTGCGCGCCTAATCGCCCGTCTTCCAGGGAGAAAGTGTCAATCCCATTCAGAACGTGGCACTGAAAACGCCAAGGCCGGCGCATTGGCGTCGGCCTTGGCTCACCCGACAACGCTGACAGCATGGGGAGGGCACGGCCGATGCCGTTCAGTGTTCGCCAATGGACTGCTTGCCTTTCTCAAAATTCTCGGGGAACTGTTCGAGGCTGGCGAGGATTGGCTTGTTGCGGCATTGGTCGGCGCGATGGGCCTGAGGGAAGTTGTGAATTCGCGGATCTGAAACGCCTGGCATTACATCCCTTTTGAGGGCTTGGCAGTGTTGGCCCGTGCGACACGCGTGGCGCACTCCCAAACCTCTTAAAGGAACTGATATGACTTTCGTGCGCGCGTTCCGCCGCATTGGATTGGCGTCGATCATTGCCTGCACATTACCCTGTCCGCAGGCGCTTACTCAGCCTTTACCGCCCGCCGCTGAGACAGATGTGGCGTTGGATCTTCTATTGACGCGGCAGGCACAGAAGATCCTGGATGACCACCAGATGCGCAGGTCCAGATCCACGGGCATATCAGTGGGCGCCTCGGTTGATATCCAGCAACGGAAGCTCGTCATCAGCTTCGGGGCTGGAATCCTGCCGTCGGAGGACGATCATTCGCTCGAGGAACTGGAGCAGTACATCAGGAACACCCTGGAGGCCTACACGATGCAGGCCGGCGTAGGCGAAGTTGAAACGGTCATTCTTTACGAGGGAAAGCCCTACTGGGAACACTTTCCTCGCGACATCAGTGCGCAACAGCAAGGCTCTGCCAGGCAGGCAGGGGGCCAGGTTCTTGTCTCAGCCAGTCACGGGTTGCTGAGAGTGCACCCTGGCATGGGGTGGGAATTCCAGCGGCCTGTACGCAATGGTGTGCAGGAGGATCTGATTACGCCCGGATATGCGGACGAGTTGCAACGGCTGCTGGAAGATCGCGGGAGTGTGGCCGTGCATCGTGCGCGTCGCGGCGGGGGCGGTGCGCACCCGGATTCAATGCGTCCGTGGTACGAGATGTCAGCTCGTTACCATCTCAAGGATCTTCTTCCGGATCGGACAGATATCTGGAACCACTTTGCGAACAGTACTGCGAGCGACAGGGAGGTGTCAGATGACATCCGTGCTCGACCGTACTACGCCAACCATCTCGGCGTTGCAGGGATGCTCAGTATTCACACCAATGCGGATGTCCCAGGCGTTGCCCGTGGGTCAAGGGTTTTCTACCATTCAAGCAAGCCAGCGGATCGACAGCTCGCCGATCTGACGTTGTGCTACATGCGGGAGCTCATCACCGCACAGGAGGGTTACGCTGACTTTCCTGTTCCCCGAGGTGGCGCCGCCGCAGGGCATGGTGAAAACAACTTCGCAACCATGCCGTCCATAGTGGTCGAGGTGGCTTTTCACACAAATGCTGAAGACGCAGCCGCCTTGCTGGATCCAGTGTTCCGCACTGCCTCCATGAAGGGAGTCGAGAAGGGCTACCGGCTCTTCCGCGAAGGCAAGGGCTGCGTTCCGTTGAAAGCCGAGCCCATCCAGGGAATCCAGTTGCCCCAGGGAAGCTCACAGCAGGTTGATGTCGCCTTCGAGGGCTATCCGCAGTACCCCATCGAACTGGTCACCACGAACGTGGGCTGCCCGCCCGGATGGACCTGTAGCGACGGAAAGGTTCACATCACTACCCCCGAGGACAAACCCAGCCAGATCACCCTGCGGTGCGAGAACGCCGGGAGTGCGCCAATTCTGTGGGATACGCGGGTCGTGGACGCCGATGGCGTGAAATCGCCGCCTGTGCGCCACGTCGTGCAGTGCATCCGAACGTCGCGCGGATCGAATGGGGCTCCGATCAGCCCTGCCGGTGTGGAGCCCGCGACGGCGGGTTGAGTGCTTTGAAGCGGGCGCTTTCGCGCCCACTTCGAGTCAACCACTCCTCGACGCTACAGAAGCCAGCCTCAGCTGGCCTTGCCCTGTGCATCCAGGTAACGTTCTGCATCCAGTGCGGCCATGCAGCCGAAGCCGGCCGAGGTGATCGCCTGGCGGTAGTGCTGGTCGGCCACGTCACCGGCGGCGAACACGCCTTCCACCGAGGTCTGGGTAGCGTTGCCGCCCAGGCCCGAGCGGATTTCCAGGTAACCGTTGTTCATGGTCAGCTGGCCGTCGAACAGCTGGGTGTTCGGGTGGTGGCCGATGGCCACGAAGAAGCCGTGCGCATCGATGTCGCGGGTGCTGCCGTCCAGGGTCGACTTCACGCGCACGCCGGTCACGCCGGCCTCGTTGCCCAGCACTTCTTCCACCTGGTGGTGCCAGACGGTCTCGATCTTGCCGGCTTCGACTTTGGCGAACAGCTTGTCCTGCATGATCTTCTCCGCCTTCAGGGTGTCGCGGCGGTGGACCAGGTAGACCTTGCGGGCGATGTTGGACAGGTACAGCGCTTCTTCCACGGCGGTGTTGCCGCCGCCGACCACGACCACGTCCTGGTCACGGTAGAAGAAGCCGTCGCAGGTGGCGCAGGCGGAGACGCCGCGGCCCTTGAACTCGTCTTCGGTCGGGATGCCCAGGTACTTGGCGGTCGCGCCGGTGGAGATGATCAGGGCGTCACAGGTGTACTCGTGGCTGTCGCCGATCAGCTTGAACGGGCGCTGCGACAGGTCCGCGGTGTGGATGTGGTCGAAGATGACCTCGGTCTCGAAGCGCTCGGCGTGGGCCTGCATGCGCGCCATCAGGTCCGGGCCCATCAGGCCATGGGCGTCACCCGGCCAGTTGTCCACTTCGGTGGTGGTCATCAGCTGGCCACCCTGCTGCAGGCCGGTGATGACGACCGGCTTCAGGTTGGCGCGGGCAGCGTAGACGGCAGCGGTCCAACCGGCCGGGCCGGAACCGAGGATGACAAGACGCTGGTGGCGGGAGGGCAGGCTGGTGCTCATGTAGACTCGCGAAAAGGTAGATGGGACAAGGCGCGGCGATGTTTGCACAGCATCCTTGGCTGGTCATAGAGTGGCGGCTGGGGCAGGGCGATTCAAGCCGATGAACAGAACAGCGCCATCCACGGGCGGTTTCCGGCCCTGTCCCCGCTTGCGCGGCAACGGATAACTGAAAACTGACGCCGTCTCGTTTATTATCAAACACTAACAGCGCATTCCAAAGGTATGGTCTAAGGTGGCGAAGCAGGTCCCCGAACGCTCCAAGTCCGACGACAAAAAGCCATCGCGTCGCACGGCGGCAGCGCCCACGACCGACAATCCACGCCGTCAGCGCCTGTGGCGCGACCTGGGTCTGATCGCCATCGCGCCGGCGCTGCTGTATCTGGCTGCCAGCCTTTTCACCTATTCAGCGACGGACCCGGGCTGGTCGCACACCGGCAGCGTGGTCGCGCCGGTACACAACATGGGCGGCCGCGCGGGTGCGTGGATCGCCGACGTGCTGCTGCAGCTGTTCGGCTACATCGCCTTCCTGCTGCCGGTGGTGCTGGGCGCGCTGGCCTGGATTGCGATGTTCGGCCTGAAGCGCGAGAGCAAGGGCGAGAACGATCTGGACCCCGCATTGCGGCTGGTCGGGCTGGTCGGCTTCCTGATTGCCGGCACTGGCTTCCTGCACGTGCGCCTGTTCAGTGGTGATGTCTCCAGTGCCGGCGGCATCCTCGGCAAGCTGGTCGGCAATTCGCTCAGCGTGGGCTTTGGCGCGCTGGGCGCCAACCTGTTCGTGCTGGTGCTGCTGCTGGCCTCGATCACCTTGGCCACAGGCCTGTCCTGGTTCGTGGTGATGGAGAAGATCGGTCGCGGCGTGATGTCGCTGGCGCCGTTGCTGGAGCGCAAGAAGGAGCAGGCCACCGAATGGCAGCAAACCCGCGTGATGCGCGAGGAGCGCCAGGAAGTGCGCAAGGCCGATGCCGAAGTGCGCGCCAAGCGCGAGCCGGTGAAGATCGAGCCGCGCCCCGAGCCGGTGATCGAAAAGAGCGACCGGGCCAAGCGCGACAACCAGATCCCGATGTTCCGCGGCGTCAATGGCGACGGCTCGGACCTGCCGCCGCTGGCCCTGCTGGATGATCCCAAGCCGCAGCCGGTGGGCTATGACAAGGACACCCTCGACGCGCTGTCGCGGCAGATCGAGTTCAAGCTCAAGGACTTCCGCATCGATGCCCAGGTGGTCGGCGCCAACCCAGGCCCGGTCATCACCCGCTTCGAGATCGAGCCGGCGCCGGGCATCAAGGTCAGCCAGATCAGTTCGCTGGACAAGGACATCGCCCGCGGCCTGTCGGTCAAGTCGGTGCGTGTGGTCGATGTGATCCCGGGCAAGTCGGTGATCGGCCTGGAAATCCCCAACGTCACCCGCGAGATGATCTACCTGTCCGAGCTGCTGCGCTCGAAGGAATACGACAAGTCGGCCAGTTCGCTGACCCTGGCGCTGGGCAAGGACATCGCCGGCCGCTCGACCGTGGCCGACCTGGCGCGCATGCCGCACCTGCTGGTGGCCGGCACCACCGGTTCGGGCAAGTCGGTGGCGGTCAACGCGATGGTGCTGAGCCTGCTGTTCAAGGCGTCGCCGAAAGACCTGCGGATGCTGATGATCGACCCGAAGATGCTCGAACTGAGC
Organism: Stenotrophomonas sp. YIM B13575; assembly: GCF_042787595.1. NCBI lineage: Bacteria > Pseudomonadati > Pseudomonadota > Gammaproteobacteria > Lysobacterales > Lysobacteraceae > Stenotrophomonas > Stenotrophomonas sp. YIM B13575. The sequence continues at coordinate 44,057 of NZ_JBHZOP010000018.1, forward strand.
GTCTACCAGGGCATCCCGCACCTGCTGGCGCCGGTGGTCACCGACATGAAGGAGGCCGCCAACGGCCTGCGCTGGTGCGTGGCCGAGATGGAGCGCCGCTACAAGCTGATGAGCGCGGTGGGCGTGCGCAACCTGGCCGGCTTCAACAAGAAGGTGAAGGACGCGCAGGACGCCGGACAGCCGATGATGGACCCGCTGTTCAAGCCGAACCCGGAGCTGGGCGAGGCGCCGCGGCCGTTGGAGACGCTGCCGTTCATCGTCATCTTCATCGACGAATTCGCCGACATGATGATGATCGTCGGCAAGAAGGTCGAAGAGCTGATCGCGCGCCTGGCGCAGAAGGCACGTGCGGCCGGCATCCACCTGATCCTGGCCACCCAGCGCCCGTCGGTGGACGTCATCACTGGCCTGATCAAGGCCAACATTCCTACCCGCATCGCCTTCCAGGTCAGCTCGAAGATCGATTCGCGCACCATCCTCGACCAGTCCGGCGCCGAGACGCTGCTCGGTCACGGCGACATGCTGTACCTGCCGCCCGGCACGGCGATGCCCGAGCGTGTGCACGGCGCCTTCGTGTCCGATGAAGAAGTGCATCGCGTGGTCGAGCACCTCAAGGCGATGGGCCCGGCCGACTATGTCGACGGCGTGCTGGATGAAGTGCAGACGATGGGCGATGGCGTGGTGGTCGGTGCGACTGGCCTGCCGGAGACCAGTTCCGGCGGCGGCGATGAGTCCGACCCGCTGTACGACGAAGCGCTGCGTGTGGTCACCGAGACCCGTCGTGCCTCGATTTCCGGGGTGCAGCGTCGCCTGAAGATCGGCTACAACCGCGCAGCGCGACTGATCGAGGCCATGGAAGCGGCCGGTGTGGTCAGTTCGCCCGAGCACAACGGCGACCGCACGGTGCTGGCACCGCCGCCGCCGAAGTAAGCCCTGCCGCATTCCCGACGTCCAAGGAACCGACGCATGCTTCAACCCGTTTCCTGCGCGCTGGCGCTGGCCTGCCTGCTGGCAGCCGGCCCGGCGCTGGCCGATGCCGCAGCGACAGCCGTACCCGCGGTCGCGCCGCCATCCACCGGCAGCGATGCCGAGGCCAGCAACAACTTCAGCTTCGTCCGCTACCGCGCCGACTACCAGGTGCGTGCCGACGCCGGCAACGTACAGACCGAAACCTACGAGATCCTGCTCAAGACCAAGGCAGCGGTGGAGCAGTTCAGCCAGGTGCGGTTGAGCTACAGCGAGAAGATGGAAACGCTGGACGTGGTCAACGCCTATACGCTGACCGCCGACGGCCAGCGCCGCGAGGTCCCGGCCGATCGCATCTACACCCAGGAAAGCTATTCCAGTGCCTCGGCGGCGATGTATGCCGACCGCAAGGTGCGGGTGATCGTGTTCCCCAACCTGGCGCCGGGTACGCGGCTGTTCTACCAGGTGCGGCGGACCCAGCTGACGCCGTACTTCCCGGGCTACTTCGGCCTGTGGGAAACCTTCAATGTGTTCACCCAGTACGACGACGCCGAGGTGACCCTGAGCGCGCCGGCCAATCTGCCCATGTTCGTGGACAGCCGTGGCGTGCAGGGCAGCGATCGCCCGGTGCTGAAGAACGGCCAGGCGCAGTGGCGCTGGCGCTACCAGCGCCGCGAGCCGATGCAGGCGCAGAACTGGTCGGCGGCGGTGTGGGAGTTCGGGCCGAACATCATGGCCAGCACCTACCGCGACTGGGCGCAGATGGGCCGCGCCTATCAACTGAAGGCAGGGCCGGCCGCGCAGGTCACCCCGGAGATCCAGGCGCTGGCAGACGAAGTCACCGCCGGCGTCAGTGACCGTCGCGCGCAGGCCGATGCGCTGTACCGCTGGGTCGCGCAGAACATCCGCTACGTGGCGGTGTATCTGGGCAATGGCGGCCTGGAGCCGAACAGTGCGCAGAGCATCCTCGACAACCACTACGGCGACTGCAAGGACCACGTAACGATCCTGGAAGCGCTGCTGGCGGCCAAGGGCATCACCAGTTCGCCGGTGCTGATCGGTGCCGGTGGCGGACCAACGCTGCCGAAGATTCCGCTGCTGGGCCGCTTCAACCACGCCATCACCTATGTGCCCGAGTTCGATCTGTACCTGGATTCGACCAGTGCCTGGGCGCGCTTCGGCCAGCTGCCCGATGGCGACCTCGGCGCGCCGGTGCTGCACACCCGCGATGCCACTCTGGCGCGCACACCTGCCAACGACCCGCAGCGCAACGCGACGGTGATGGACGTGCGCTTCAGCTTTGACGCGCAGGGCAATCTGCGTGGCGAGACGGTGCCGCAGCTGAGCGACAACGCCGAGATCGGCATGCGCGCGCAGTTCGCCCAGCTCAATGCGCAGAACCGCGCGCGCGCTGAAGAATCGATCATGGCCGCGTCCGGTTTCGATGGCCGCGGCCAGCTGCAGCTGCAGGGGGTGCCGGTCGACCTGACCCGGCCGTTCGGTTATCGCATGGCGTTTCAGGCCGAGGACTACGTGGACTTCGACGTGGCCGGCGGTATGGCCGTACCCGATCCGCCGGGTGGCGAATCGGTGCGTGGGCTGTATGCCAGTGCCTCGGCACCGGACAACGAGACGCCGTTCTACTGCAATGCCAGCCTGCGCGAGGAAACCTATCGCCTGCAGTTCCCGACCAATGCCCCGATCATCGCGATTCCCGGCAGCCAGCGGTTTGCCAATGCGGCCGGCGAGTATCGGGTCGACTGGAGCCGGCAGGGGCAGGAAGTGACCGTGCATCACCGCCTGCAGCAGAACGCGGTGCGCGGCGCCGAGGCGCTGTGCCAACCTCAGGACTACGCCGCATTCCGCGCGCTGTTCCGCGAGGTGCGCCGGGGCTTCCGTGGCCAGGTGCTGTACGGCAAGCTGCCCGGCGCTGGCGGCTGAATCGCCGATCAGCGATCAGGGCGTCATAATGGCGTCCTGATCGCCCATTCATCTTTTGCCGGGCACACTGGCACCCAACTTTCCTGGCCGCGCGCCCACAGGATTCCTGCATGAACCTTCGCCTCCGTCGTTTCCTTGCCACCACCACCCTGGCCGTGGCCTGCGCCGCCGCCGGCAGTGCCTGGGCCGGCGCCCGTGATGACCTGAAGACCTTCACCACCGGCCTGAAGGGCCTGGATGGGCAGTTCAGCCAGCAGGTGTTCGACAGCCGCGGCAAGGTCAAGGAATCCACCAGCGGCCGCGTCGCCTTGTCGGCGCCGCGCCTGTTCCGCTGGGAATACGTGCGCCCGCATGAGCAGCTGATCGTGGCTGACGGCAAGAAGGTCTGGATGTTCGAGCCGGACCTGGAGCAGGCGACCGTGCGCGAGCAGGGCAAGGAAGAGCAGAACAGTCCGCTGACCGCGCTGATCAACCCGGCGCTGCTGGAACAGCAGTACGACGTCAGCGAAGAGGCTGCACAGCGTGACGGCCTGCAGTGGCTGTCGCTGTCGCCGAAGCGCGATACCGAAGCCAGCTTCCAGTACGCCGCGCTGGGCTTCAACGCGCAGGGCCTGGCGAAGATGGAGATCACCGACGCCGTGGGTCAGCGCACCGTGATCAGCTTCAGTGGCTGGAAGCGCAACCCCACCTTCGCCGCCAACACCTTCCGCTTCACCCCGCCGGCCGGCACCGACGTCATCGGCAACTGATCGTGGCCGCCGGGCATGGCCCGGCGCTACCTGCTCTGGTGGGTGTCAACCTTGGTTGACACGCTTTCGGCCGGCTCATCCGTTGTCTGGGTGAACAATGACCTGCCACGCAGCGCCATCAAATCGCATCAGGTCCCAGGGCGTCAGCACCCACAGCGTGCTGCCGGCGGAACTAATGTCAACGATCGTCGCATTTCTCAGTTCTTCGGGGATGCCTTCCAGCAAGGGTTCAACCAAGCCAGTGACGAGGCTGTAGACGTACAACCCTTCATTTTCCGTGCCTATATAGATCTTCTGCTCGTGCTGGCAGGCGGAATTGAAATTGACCTCTTCGCCTACGTCGTGGCGCAGGCACTCAAATCCAGTGGAAATGTCGCCCGTAATGATGGTGCCTTCCGTGCCGACAAAGACGAGGCGACCCTGGTCAGTTCTGCAGGCATGAAACAGCTCCGCAGTGGTGACTTGCTCGGGCAGTGTCCAGTTCAAGCCATCCCAATGCGCAATCAGGCCATCAGAGCCGATTGCGTATAGGTCTGCTAAGCCGGTTCCGCAGAGGTCGTTCACGCTGGCCACGTCAAAACTGGCGAGCAACTCCCTGTACGCAGGGTCCTTGCGGCCCTCAGCAATCTGGTTGCGCGTTTCGTCGAACTTCCGGCGCAGCTCGGCCTCACGCTTCGCCGGATCAGTGGGTAGTGGGGCAGCGCCGTCAAGTTCAAATATGTGGCCGCAATACAAAAGCCACGTTTCGAAATCCATCGAATCAAGATCGTCCTCGAGGCTCCTGCGCTCGGGTGCGGGGAAGTGAGTGGGAAGTTGCTTCCACCCAGCCTCGTTGCGGTGATAGATCATTCCGTGCACACCGCAGCAGAACAGATCTTCACCCAGCTGCCGAATGCGGGTCAGGCCGCCTGTATCCGCCTTAATTCGCTCAATCGTGGCGCCAGCGCGGGTGTAGTCTTCCAGCTGTCCCCAGTAGTCCAGCGCAAGCACCCGCCGCGGGCCACTGTTGTCTGCTGCTGGGATGAATAGCGTGGACATGACCTGGAAGTCCGGCAGGTCGTGATGGAACCATCCTTCCTGAGGTACCCGACCAAAGACGAACATTCGGGTGGGCGGGCCGGGATCTGGATCGTAGTACTCATGGCCTGGGCCGAGGGCGGCAGCCAGGTAGTAGATGTCCGCGTCGACAGCGCAGCCGGCAACGAACTCAAGGACATTGGATTCGGGATCGCGCACGCGTAGGTCCTGGATGGTTGAGTTCCGAATTCTCGGTTGTTGGAGACGGCGCGTGGTGCTGAGGAGAGGTAAGCCTCGTTGAATCAGTGGCTTATCATTGGATTTGCTTCGGCGGTTACGGCCCATTTCCGACAGTTTCCGAGGTTGCCGGCCAGCGGCCGGCACTACCGTTCATGGTCCGCCGGGCACGGCCCGGCGCTACCGCCCCTGGTAGGTGCCAACCTTGGTTGGCACGCTCTCGCGGTACAATGACCACGTGCCAAGACATCGCTCCACTTCATTCCCCGGTCCCGATCTGCTGAGTGTCGATCGGGAACACATGCGCCCGCTGGCCGAGCGCATGCGCCCCCGCACCCTGGACGAAATGGTCGGGCAGAAGCGTCTGCTCGCGCCGGAAAGCGCGCTGCGCCGCGCCGTTGAATCCGGGCGCGTGCATTCGATGATCCTGTGGGGGCCGCCCGGCTGCGGCAAGACTACGCTGGCGTTGCTGCTGGCTGAATACTCCGACGCCGAATTCCGCGCCATTTCCGCGGTGCTGTCCGGCCTGCCGGAGGTGCGCCAGGTGCTGGCCGAGGCGGCGCAGCGCTTCGCCGAAGGCCGTCGCACGGTGCTGTTCGTCGACGAAGTGCATCGCTTCAACAAGGCGCAGCAGGATGCGTTCCTGCCGCATATCGAGCGCGGCACCATCCTGTTCGTCGGCGCCACCACCGAGAACCCGTCGTTCGAGTTGAACTCCGCGCTGCTGTCGCGTTGCCGCGTGCACGTGCTGGAAGGCGTCTCGCCGACCGACATCGTTGAAGCGCTGGAACGTGCATTGGGCGATCGCGAACGCGGCCTCGGCGAAGAACACATTGAGGTTGCGCCGGAGCTGCTGCTGGAAATCGCCACCGCTGCCGATGGCGACGTGCGTCGTGCGTTGACCCTGCTGGAAATCGCCGCCGAACTGGCGGGCGGGGAGGGTGGGCGTATCACGCCGCAGACCCTGACCCAGGTGCTGGCCGACCGTACTCGCCGTTTCGACAAGGGCGGTGAGCAGTTCTACGACCAGATCTCGGCGTTGCACAAATCCGTGCGCAGTTCCAATCCCGATGCCGCGCTGTACTGGCTCACGCGCATGCTCGACGGCGGCTGTGATCCGTCGTATCTGGCACGTCGACTGACCCGCATGGCCATCGAAGACATCGGTCTGGCCGACCCGCGCGCGCAGAGTATGGCGCTGGAGGCATGGGACATCTACGAGCGGCTGGGCAGCCCGGAAGGCGAGCTCGCCTTCGCCCAGCTGGTGCTGTACCTGGCCAGCACCGCCAAGTCGAATGCCGGCTATGCGGCCTTCAACCAGGCCAAGGCCGATGTGCGCGACAGCGGCACCGAAGAAGTGCCGCTGCACCTGCGCAATGCACCGACCAAGTTGATGAAGGAACTGGGCTACGGCGCCGAGTACCAGTACGACCACGACGCCGAGGGCGGCATCGCGCTGGATCAGACCGGTTTCCCCGATGCGATGGGCGAGCGGGTGTACTACAACCCGGTGCCGCGCGGACTGGAGATCAAGCTGAAGGAAAAACTCGACCGGCTGCGTGCCGAGCGCGAGGCGGCGAGGGCGGCCAAGAGCCGCTGAGCTTCGCTTCTGTAGAGTCGAGCCATGCTCGACTGCTTTTGACGACCGAGACCGCCGTTTACGCACACCCCCATAGTGGCGGATACGTCAGCCTGCGCCGATCAGTATCAGGTTGGTGCCTGTGGGATGAAGCCAGAGAAAGACTTCCTGCTTGCCCTTCCGATAGCCGGACGAGCAGACCGCCTGCCAACCCTTGCCACAATTGACCTCGGGGAATCCGTAGACGGTTGGGTGAGAGTACTCGCGTGGCGTTGCGACCCATCCAGCCTTTAACAGGGCACGACGCAGCGTTTTGTAGTCCATTTCCCATTGCGCACCCATTGCTTTTAGCGCGCCAGGCATTGGAGGCGGGTTTGCCTTGAGGCTGCCCATCATGTAGCCGGGCTCTATGTAGCCGGGTTCTGTTGAGGGCGGTGCGGACGTCAGGAGTAAGGCAATCAGGATGCTCTTCATCTGCCCGAGCGTAGTGGTGTTGCCACGCTAGTCAAATGGCGCTGACGCAAATGCCACTGTGAAGAGCAAAAGGGCCGTATGGAGGCCCCCTCCCCAGTGAGGCAGCCGAGCATGGCTTGTATGTTCCTCCCGGCTCCTACGAGGTATGTAGGAGCCAGGGTGGAGGGACCGTCAACATGATATCTGCGGGTAGCAGCCGACAGACGAGCCGAGC
>NZ_JBHZOP010000178.1:0-7422 GCF_042787595.1 Stenotrophomonas sp. YIM B13575
CCACTGCCGTGCGTTTACCGGCGGGCGGCTTCGCTCTTCTCGCGGGCGCCGTGGAATTCCGATTCCTTCTCCCACTGCGGCCAGCGACGGCTGTTGGCCAGCTCCGCGCCCAGGTCGTAGACCAGCAGGGTATCGGCTGCGTGACCGGCCGGATTCCAGCTCGGCGTCCACGCATCGCAGGCCTGGTGATAGCAGTCGGCAAAGTACTTCTCGCGCAGCGCGCGGCCAGCCTCGACACCGCCGTCCAGCTTGTCCAGGCCCGGGCCGATGGTGATCGCCGGCACGCCCAGGCGGGCGAAGGCGAAGTGGTCGGCACGGTAGAAGAAGCCGGCTTCCAGATTCGGGTCCGGGCTGTAGCTGCGGCCACGGGCCTTGGCCACGCGTTCCAGGTCGCCTTCCAGCGACACCCGGCCCTTGCCCCACGACGCGATGTCACGGGTGGCACCATCCGGGCTGAACATCTCGATGTTCAGTACCGCAGCGGTCTTGTCCAGCGGCGCCAGCGGGTGTGCGGCGTAATAGCTGGCGCCCAGCAGGCCCTTCTCTTCGGCGGTCAGCGCGACGAAGTACAGGGTGCGCTGCGGCTGCGGGCCGGCGGCGAACACCCGGCCCAGTTCCAGCACGGTGGCCACGCCGGTGGCGTTGTCGATCGCACCGCGGCGGATGCGGTCGCCCTTGGCGTCGACCTGGCCGATGCCGAAGGCATCCCAGTGCGCCGAGAAGATCACCGCCTCATCGGCGTGCTCGCCGCCGGGCAGTTTGGCCACTACGTTGCGGGTCACCACCTGCTCGCGCTTGAGCGCGAAATCGACGCTCAGCTTGGCGTTGTCCAGCGCAACCGGACGGAAGTCCGCGCTCATCGCCTTGCGCTTCTCGGCATCGAAATCCAGGCCGGCGTCGGCGAAGATCGCCTCGGCGAGCTCGCGCTGCATCCAGCCACGCAGCGGCGTGTGCTGGGCCATCGCTTCGGCCTGGCCGCGCTCGATATCGAACAGCGGCGAGGTGCCCGAACTCTTCACCGTGGCCCAGCCATAGGCGGCCGGTGCGGTCTCATGCACGATCAGCACGCCTTCGGCACCACGGCGCGCGGCTTCCTCGAACTTGTAGGTCCAGCGGCCGTAGTAGGTCACCGCCTTGCCATCGAACGCACCCGGCGCATCGGCCTCGAAATCGGCGTCGTTGATCAGCATCACGGCGATCTTGCCGTGCAGGTCCACGTCCTTGTAGTCGTTCCAATGGCGCTCGGGCGCGTCGATGCCGTAGCCGACGAACACCAGCGGCGCATCCTTGATCTGCACGCGCTTGCGCGGCTGCAGGCTCTGCAGGGTCACGTCCACGCCATTGGCCAGCGCCCGCTTGCCGCCCTTCAGCGCGAGACTGGCCTTGGCCGGGCCATCCAGCTGCGCGCGCACCAGCGGCACCGGCTGCACCCAGCTGCCGTCCACGCCACCCGGCTGCAGGCCGTAGCTGCGGAACTGCTCGATCAGGTACTGCACGGTGCGTTCTTCGCCTTCGGTGGCCGGTGCCCGGCCTTCGAATTCGTCCGATGCCAGCACGCGCACATGACGCGACAGCGCCTGCGGATCGATGCCGCCGCCGGGCAGGTCATTGGCCGCATGGGCCAGGCCACCGACGAACAGGCAGGACGACAGCAGCAACACGCGCATCGGGTTCACGGCAGTACCACGGCTAGCTTGGAAGTCACCAGAGTGTAACGTGGTCGTGACATCGCGGCGCAGCCTGGGCGCGCGTCATTCACGCGTGGCGTGGATCTACCGCGACGCGCGGTCCAGCCAGCAGGCCAGGCCTTGCGCGTTGAGTTCGATATCCATCGCCAGCACCTCGGTTACCGCAGCCTGGTCCAGTGCGCAGCCATGCTGCTGTGCACGTTCCAGGTACAGCGCCTGCAGCGCGGCCAGCAGGCAGCGATGACGATCGGGACGGCCGTCGCACTGGCGGCCGATGGCCGCCATCGCATCGATCTGTTCGAACAGATCTTCGGCCAGCTTTTCGACCTGTTCGACACGACCGTAATGGGTCAGGTACATCGCCTGCGGTGCGTAGCCGAGCATGCGTTGGATCGACGCCTTCATCGCGTCCGGATCGAACTGCACCGGCGATGAGGTGGGGAAGATGAAAGCGCCCTGCGCACTGTCCAGTTCGCGGTACGAGATGCCAAAGGTATCGCCGGTGAACCAACTGCGGCTGCGCGCATCCCACACGCAGTAGTGGTGCAGCGCGTGGCCCGGGGTATGCAGCAGCACCAGCTCGCGGCCTGCCAGGTCGATGCGCTGGCCGTCGTCAGCCACCACCACGCGCTGCTCGGGAATCGCCTCGATGCGGCCATAGCTGCGCGCGATTTCCTCGGCGCCATAGACGGCGGTGGCGCCGGCGATCAGCCGGGTCGGATCGATCATGTGTGGCGCGCCGCGCGGGTGCAGCACCGCACGCGCGTTCGGCAACTGCTGCATCAGCAGGCCAGCGCCGCCGGCATGATCCAGATGCACGTGGGTCAGCAGCAGCCAGTCCACCGCCTCCACGCCCAGCCCGTTGTCGGTCAAGGCCTGCAGCATCGCCGGCACCGACAGGCCGGTACCGCAGTCGACGAACGCGGCACGGCCGTTTTCGATGATCAGGTAAGCGGCATCGAAATCAGGCCGTTGGAAACCGGTATCGATGGTGTGGATGCTGGGATCGGCGGTCATCGACGCGCACCTGGCAGGATCGGGAACAGAGGCCCATGGTAGGCGCGCCGGCATGGCGTGATCGATGCGGCTTTGGTCGGAGGGGGCAATTCTGTAGAGCCGAGCCCACGCTCGGCTGCCTTTCTGCCAGACATCAGCCGAGCATGGGCTCGGCTCTACAGAGGGCACACGCGGGGCGCTACGTCAGAGGCGCAACCAGCGCGGGCGCAGCAACAGGGCCATCACCAGCACCGCCAGGAACGCGCCATAGGCGTACAGCACCGCCAGCACCTGCGGCCAGATCGGTCCGGCGCCCGGCTGTACCAGACCGATGTGGTGGCCCCACAGCATCGCCACGATGCTCAGGGCGAGTGCCAGCGCCAGGGTGGCGCCATCGAACAGGCGTCGCCGCGCGGTACGCGGCTGGCGCGGAAACAGCCAATACAGGCTGCCCAGCAGAATGAACCAGGGCAGAAACAGCAGCAGCGACAACCAGGCCATTGCAGACTCCATGTCATCGCGCCAGGGGCGCGCCGACATCATGCCATGGCCGCAATGCACTGTAGAGCCGAGCCAATGCTCGGCTGCTTTTCCGCCAAGCCGAGCGTGGGCTCGGCTCTACATATGCAAAGCAAAGCCGAGCGTGGGCTCGGCTCTACAAAGGTGGTGCAGGTCAGGCCGCTTCGCGCAGCATAGCCAGCGCCGCCAGCACCGCATCGACTTCGGCTTCCAGCTTGAACAGATCGCTCTGCAGCTGGTCGCCCTGCTCGGCCTGCTTCAGCACGGCGATCAACTGGCCGGCATCACGCGGCGAGTCGAAGCCCTCGCTCTGGATCAGCAGCGTGCCGTCACCTGCAGTCAGCTTGAAGTAGAAACGGCCATCCTTCTCGCGGTACTGCTTGAACAGCGGCGGCGCGGCGCGGGCTTCACCGGCATCTTCGCTGGCGATGTCGCCGGCATCGGACAGATCTCGCAGGCCCACCGCATGGCGCAGCTCTTCCAGCAGCGGTGCCGCCAGCTGCTCACGCAGCTGCTGGCCCCGGCGCTTGAGCAGTGCCTCGATCTTTTCCGGCTCGGCCATCAGCGCGTTGTAGCGCTCGCGCAGCGGCGACAGTTCGCTGTCGATGCGCTCGAACAGCTGCTGCTTGGCATCGCCCCAGCTGATGCCGTCGGCGAAAGCCTTGGCGAAGGCAGCGGTCTGCTCCGGGGTGGCGAACGCCTGGTACATCTGGAACAGCGCCGAACCTTCGGTGTCCTTCGGCTCGCCCGGTGCACGCGAGTCGGTCAGGATCGAGAACACCAGTTTCTTCAGCTCTTCGCGCGGCACGAACAGCGGAATGGTGTTGTGGTAACTCTTGCTCATCTTGCGGCCATCCAGGCCCGCCAGCGTTGCCACCTGCTCGTCGATCACCACGTCCGGCAGCGGGAAATACTCCTTGCCGTACACGTGGTTGAAGCGCTGGGCGAAGTCGCGCGCCATCTCGATGTGCTGGATCTGGTCACGGCCCACCGGTACCTGGTTAGCCTTGAAGATCAGGATGTCGGCCGCCATCAGCACCGGGTACATGAACAGGCCGGCGCTGACACCTGCGTCCTCGTCCTGGCCTTCCTCACGGTTCTTGTCCACCGCCGCCTTGTAGGCATGGGCGCGGTTGAGGATGCCCTTGCTGGCGATGGCGGTCAGGAACCACATCAGCTCGGTGGTCTCGCGGATGTCGCTCTGGCGGTAGAACCAAACGTGTTCCGGGTCCAGGCCACAGGCCAGCCAGCTGGCAGCGATCTCCAGGGTCGCGCGCTGGGTGCGCTGCGGGTCCTGCGACTTGATCAGGCTGTGCAGATCGGCGAGGAAGAAGAAGCTCTCGATGTCCGGCGCGCGGCTGGCCGCGATGGCCGGGCGGATGGCGCCAACGTAGTTGCCCAGGTGGGGCGTGCCGGAGGGGGTGATGCCGGTAAGGACTCGGGTCGTCATGACTGCGTGCGGAAACCTTCTATGAACGGAGCCAGTTTACCGTGCGCACGGTCAACCCCGTCAGGGCCCCCGGCGCGTTCATTCACCCAACCCCGCTGGAGACGCCCGATGAAACGCCTGCTGCCCCTGCTGCTGATCCTGCCCCTGGCCGGCTTCCGCCCGGCCCCGCTGCCCCCGCCGATGCCGCAGGACGGCCCGGTGCGCGTGGCCCTGGTCGACCGCGACCGCGGCACCGAGCTGCGCAGCTACCCGGCCGACGGCCAGCGCTGGGTGGCCGGTGAGCGCGGCCATCGCTATGCGGTGCGCCTGTACAACGACAGCCCGCGCCGGGTGCTGGTGGTGCTGTCGGTGGACGGCGTCAACGCCATCTCCGGCGAAGATGCCGATCCGTCGCAGACCGGTTACGTGCTCAACCCCGGCCAGCGCGCGGACATCACCGGCTGGCGCAAGACCCAGGACGAGGTGGCCCAGTTCGTCTTCAGCAGCCCCAGTGGCAGCTACGCCAGCCGCACCGGCCGCCCCGACAACGTCGGCGTGGTTGGCGTAGCGGTGTTCGAAGAGGCGCGCCGCTGGTACCCGCGTCCGCAGCCGATCCTGCGCGAGCGCGCCGGGCCGGCACCGGCGGCGGCCGAAGCCTCGGCGGCCGCCGACGCCAGCGCCAGCCGCATCGAAGGTTACTCGGCCAAGTCGCAGGCACCCGCGCTGGGCACCGGTCACGGTGCACGCGAGCGTTCCTCGGTGCGCGATACCGATTTCGAACGCGCCACCCGCAGCCCGGCACAGGTGCTGCAGCTGCGCTACGACAGCGCCCGCAACCTGCGCGCACGCGGCATCCTGCTCGATTCGCCGTCGCGCCTGGACCGCCAGCCGCAGGCCTTCCCCAACCGCTACGTGCCCGACCCGCCGGCACGTTGATCGCCACACAGCGCAACGCCCGCACCTTACGGCGCGGGCGTTGTCTGTGGGGGCAGAACGCGGGCGTGCGGCGCCCGGTTACTTCCGGTTACTTGTAGTCCGGATAATCCTTGTGCATCGCCTTCTCGAAATCGCGCACTTCGGTTTCTGCGCGATCCTTGGCCCAGCCATAGCGCTCCTGCAGGCGGCCCGCCAGATACTCGGCATTGCCCTCGGCCACATCGAAATCGTCATTGGTCAGATCGCCCCACTTCGCCTGGGCCTTGCCCTTGAGCTGGGACCACTTGCCGGAAATGATGTCTTTGTTCATTGCTGAGGCTTCCTTGGAATGCAACGGCGTTGTTACCGTGGCTGCAGCATCGCGCAGTGCACGTTGAAGCACGGTCAACCGGCCATGAAAACGCTGCTCACCTGCTTGAATGGTTCACTACGCATCCACACGCGGCGTCCACACCCGGCAATCGCGCATGAAAAAGGCCGGGAAGATCCCGGCCTTTTCCGTACTGCGCACCACCTCAGGCTCAGTTGCCCTTGGCAGCATCCTCAACCTTCTCACCAGCCTTCTGCACGTCCTTGCCGGCACCGGCAACGGTGTTGCAACCGGCCAGCAGGGCCACCGAAAACATCGACAACAGCATCAGGGCAACTACGCGCTTCATGGGCTTCTCCTTGGGTTTGCCGCTACCCCGCTCAATCACGGGGTTCGGTTGTATTGATCGGGGCGGCAGGCTGGTTGAACCCAACACTGCCGCGTGAGGTGCAATCTGGCGGCAGGGGCGTGGAGCGCGTGTGAACGGTTCGTCCAACCGTTCAGGCTGGACCCTCTCAGTCGCGCATCAGGGTCGATTTTCCGAACAGGCTTTCCACCAGGTCCACGGCCAGTTCGGCGGTGCTGTTGTGATTGTCCAGCAGCGGATTGAGTTCGACGATATCCAGCGAACCCATGCGCCCGCTGTCGGCGATCATCTCCATCACCAGCTGCGCTTCGCGGTAGTTCACCCCGCCCGGCACGGTGGTGCCCACGCCCGGGGCGATGCTCGGGTCAAGGAAATCGACATCGAAGCTGACGTGCAGGTGGGTGTTCTCGTCGATGCCGGCCAGCGCCGCTTCCACGGTGCGCTTCATGCCGTTCTCATCGATGTAGCGCATGTCGTAGACATCGACCTTGTGGGTCTTGATCAGGCGCTTCTCTTCCGGGTCTACCGAACGGATGCCGATCTGGTGCATCTGCGAAGGCTTGATGGCCGGCGAGGTGCCGCCCAGCTTGGTCAGCGCATCCGGGCCAAGGCCGCACAGGCAGGCCACCGGCATGCCGTGGATGTTGCCCGACGGGGTCACCTCACTGGTATTGAAGTCCGAATGCGCATCCAGCCACAGCACGCGCAGCTCCTTGCCCTGCTCCCGGCACCAGCGTGCCACGGCGGTGATCGAACCGATGCCCAGGCAGTGGTCGCCACCGAGCATGATCGGCATTCGCCCGGCCTGCAGCTCGGCATAGCTGGCTTCCATCAGCGCGTGGTTCCACGCCACCACTTCGTCCAGATGCCGGTAGCCCTGCACCGGCGCGGTCCACGGGTTGCGTGGGCCGTCCAGGTTGCCGAGGTCGCGCACGTCCACGCCACGCGCCTCCAGTGCTTCAGGCAGGCCAGCCACGCGCAGGGCTTCCGGCCCCAGCCGGGCGCCGCGATGGCCCGCCCCGATGTCGGTGGGGACGCCGATCAGGGTAACGGCGGGATGATGGGCCATGGGTGCCTCCTGCGAACGAAAAAGAAGCACAGTCTAGCCAGACGCATGTGACACCACTCGCGGCGGTGCAGCAGGGCCATCCACGGGTAGTGCCGGCCGCGGGCCGGC
>NZ_JBHZOP010000179.1:0-8084 GCF_042787595.1 Stenotrophomonas sp. YIM B13575
GGTGTCGGAGTGCGGGGTGTCAGCCGCATGGATGCGGCTGCCAAGCCTACAGGGACGTACTTGCGGCGTCCCCGCACTCCGACACCGCCCCGCCATCCCACGGAATGCACGCTGTTGCTGTTGCTTCGGCCGTTGCCGTTGCCTCTGCGGGTGCAGAGCGCAGCCCTGCTGAACACCCCTATATGTCGGTAGGAGCGAGCCCGTACTGCTCGGCGAAGCGCTTGCTGAAGCTCGCTGCAGAACGATACCCCGCGCGCGCGGCCACGGTCTTCAGCGGCAGATCGGTGGTGTACAGCAGCTGCATGCCGTGGGCCAGGCGCGCTTCGGTCAACAGCTGGCGCAGGCTGGTGGCTTCAGCCGCCAACCGCCGCCGCAGGGTCGCGCCGCTCAGCGCGAAGTGTGCCTCGACGTCGCGCGACTGCCAGTCGCGTGCCGGTTCGGCGGCGATGCGGTCGCGGATCTGTTCGCCCAGCGTCGGTGCGTGCGGCAGCAGCAGGTTGCCGTGGCCCTGCCGGCACCACGCCAGCACCAGCGTGGCCAGCGCCAGCCGTGCTTCGCTGTAGCGGCCATCCTGCAACGACTGCCGCCAGCTGCGCAGCGCCGTGGCGTGATCGTTCAGCGCCTGCCGTGCCAGCGCCGGTCCGGCTGTCGGCAAGGCTTCGTTCCACAGCGTGCGCGCCGCCGCCAGCACTTCCGTGCACAGCGGCACGATCGCGCTGAGGTAGCGGCCGGTCTGCGGGTCCGGTGTGTTGACCACGTCGATGCGGCAACGCTGGGTGATCAGCAGGATGTCGCCCGGGACGAAGGCCAGCGACTGGTGGGCGGTACGCACTTGCTTGCGGCCTTCCAGCAGGATCGCGAACTGCGGCTGCGGTATCTCCACCGAGCTGGCGCCGTGCTCGCGGCGGGCGGTGATGCAGGCGTAGCCTTCGGCGCGTTGGCAGCCGGCCAGGCTGGCCATCTCCGCCAGCAGGGCGGTGGCGGTGGGGGGCATGCCGGTCATACGACGTGCGCGCCCAGCAGGCGGCCGACCGCCGCTGCAGCCGCCATCGCCAGCGCACCCCAGAACATCACGCGCAGGGCGCCGCGCGTCGGTGATGCGCCACCGGCGCGTGCCGCCATCGCGCCGGTCAGGCACAGGCCGGCCAGCGTGCTGACCGTGGTGGCGGTGGCGACGTTCTGTACTGGTGCCAGCAGTGCGGTCAGCACCGGCAGGGCAGCACCACAGGTGAAGGCACCGGCAGAGGCCAGTGCGGCCTGCAACGGTCGCGCGCGCAGTTCCTCGGTGATGCCCAGTTCGTCGCGCGCATGGGCGCCCAGCGCGTCGTGGGCGGTCAGCTGTTCGGCGACCTGGCGCGCCAGCGCCGGCTCCAGGCCGCGGTGGCGGTAGATCGCGGTCAGCTCGTCCAGTTCGCTGTGCGGGTCTTCGTGCAGCTCGCGCTTTTCCATCGCCAGATCGGCATTCTCGGTATCGGCCTGGGTCTGCACCGACACATACTCGCCGGCGGCCATCGACATCGCACCGGCCACGGTGCCGGCCACGCCGGTGGCCAGGATCGTGCTGGCCGAGGCGCCGCTGGCGGCCACGCCGACCACCAGGCCGGCGACCGAGACGATGCCGTCGTTGGCACCCAGCACGGCGGCACGCAGCCAGCCGACGCGGTCGGCGCGATGCAGTTCAGGATGTCGTGAATGGCGGCTCATGGCCCTGAGTGTACGAGGGTCAAGAGGGCGTCGGTAGGATGCTGAAACCCGTCACCGTCGCATGACGTAACGAGCCGCCACGCTATAGTGCGCCCTTGCGATGCAAGGCTCCCAGCCCCACATCCCCTGCCACCGTCCAGCGAGCCACCCCCTTGTCGAGCCCCAGCCACGTCGCCGATACGCCCATTACCGACCGCGCGCAACTTGTGGCGGAGATCGCCTCCGGCGAGAAGCCCCGTTCGCAGTGGCGCATCGGTACCGAGCACGAGAAGTTCGGGTTCCGCCTGGATGACCTGCGTCCGCCGACCTTCGAGGGCGATCGCGGCATCGAGGCACTGCTCAACGGCCTGGTGCGTTTCGGCTGGACGCCGGTGCAGGAAAACGGCAATACCATCGCCCTGCTGCGTGATGGCGCCTCGGTGACGCTGGAGCCCGCGGGCCAGCTGGAGCTGTCCGGTGCGGCGCTGGAAACCATCCACCAGACCTGCGTGGAAACCGGCACCCACCTCAATGAAGTGGCGCAGGTGGCTGGCGAGCTGCAGCTGGGCTTCCTCGGCATGGGCTTCCAGCCGAAGTGGACGCGCGATGAAATGCCGTGGATGCCCAAGGGCCGCTACAAGATCATGCGTTCGTACATGCCCAAGGTCGGTTCGCTGGGCCTGGACATGATGACCCGCACCTGCACCGTGCAGGTGAACCTGGATTACGCCAGCGAAGCGGACATGGTGAAGAAGTTCCGCGTGTCGTTGGCACTGCAGCCGATCGCCACCGCCCTGTTCGCCGACTCGCCGTTCACCGAGGGCAAGCCGAATGGCTTCCTCAGCTACCGCTCGCATATCTGGACCGACACCGATGCCGACCGTACCGGCATGCTCGACTTCGTGTTCGAGGACGGCTTCGGTTACGAGCGCTACGTCGACTACCTGCTCGACGTGCCGATGTATTTCTCCTACCGCGACGGCATCTACCACGATGCCAGCGGGCAGAGCTTCCGCGATTTCATGCAGGGCAAGCTGCCGGTACTGCCGGGCCAGCTGCCGACGCTGCGCGACTGGTCGGACCACACCACCACCGCGTTCCCGGAAGTACGCCTGAAGAAGTACCTGGAAATGCGCGGTGCCGATGGTGGCCCGTGGAGCCGCCTGTGCGCGCTGCCGGCCTTCTGGGTGGGCCTGCTCTACGACGACGCCGCACTGGATGCGGCGTGGGACCTGGTGCGTGATTTCAGCCTGGTTGAACGCCATGCACTGCGTGATGGGGTGCCCAAGCATGCGATGAACCTGCCGTTCCGCAATGGCACCGTGCGCGATCTGGCGCGCGAAGCGGTGAAGATTTCCGTGGAAGGCCTCAAGCGCCGTGCGGCGCGCAATGCCGATGGCCAGGATGAAAGCAAGTTCCTGGACGTGCTGCAGGAAATCGTCGAGTCCGGCCTGACCCCGGCCGAGCGCAAGCTGGCACTGTTCCATGGCCGCTGGCATGGCGATGTGGATCCGGTGTTCCGCGAGTTCGCTTACTGACGCGGGATGGATGACCGCCGGGCATGGCCCGGCGCTACCGTCAGGAATGAAAAAAACCCCGGCATTGCCGGGGTTTTTCGTTTCCACATCCGCCTTGGATCAGGCGGCGTTGTTCATCGTCGCCATGTCGATCACGAAGCGGTAGCGCACATCGTTCTTCGCCATGCGCTCCCAGGCTTCGTTGACGTTCTTGATGTCGATCATCTCGACGTCGCTGACGATGCCGTGCTCGGCACAGAAGTCCATCATTTCCTGGGTTTCGGCCATGCCGCCGATCGCCGAGCCGGTCAGGTGCTTGCGACCGAAGATCACGCTGCCACCGGTCAGCGGCGGGTCCAGTTCGGTCAACACGCCGACCAGGCACATGGTCGCCTCACGCTTGAGCAGGCCCATGTACGGGTTGGTGTCATGGCCAACCGGGATGGTGTTGAGCAGGAAGTCGAAGCTGCCGGCGTGTGCTTTCATCTGCGCGGCATCGCGCGAGACCAGGACTTCATCGGCGCCCAGGCGCTTGGCGTCGGCACCCTTTTCCGGGGTGGTGGTGATCATCACCACGTGCGCGCCGAGTGCCTTGGCGAACTTCACACCCATGTGGCCGAGGCCACCCAGACCGATCACGCCGACCTTCTGGCCCGGGCCGACCTTCCAGTGGCGCAGCGGTGACCAGGTGGTGATGCCCGCGCACAGCAGCGGCGCGGCGGCCTTCAGGTCCAGCGTTTCGGAAACCTTGACCACGAAGCGCTGCTCGACCACCACGTGGTCGGAATAGCCGCCGTAGGTCGGGGCACCGTCGGCGCGTTCACGGCCGTTGTAGGTCCAGGTGGCACCTTCGGCGCAGTACTGCTCCAGATCGTGTTCGCAGGCATCGCAGTGGCGGCAGGAGTCGACCATGCAGCCGACGCCGGCGTGGTCGCCGACCTTGAAGCGGGTGACCTCGCTGCCGACTTCGGTAACGCGGCCGATGATCTCGTGGCCCGGCACCATCGGGTAGATCGAGCCACCCCAGTCGTCGCGCGCCTGGTGCAGGTCGGAATGGCAGATGCCGCTGTACAGGATCTCGATGCGCACATCGTTCGGGCCGACCGCGCGGCGCTCGAACTCGAAGGGTACCAGCGGGTCGGTATGGGTATGGGCGGCGTAACCACGGGCGAGGGACATGGGGAATCCTTGGCGGGTTTGTCGAAAGGCGTTTTACAATACGCCCCGTACCGCAAGGTAAGAAGCGCATATATCGGCATGATTCATCAAGGCAGACTGCACAATCATGGCCACTGACAACCTGTCCCACCTGGCCGCCTTCGCCGCGGTCGCCCGCCACCGCAGCTTCCGCCGCGCCGGCGCCGAACTGGCCCTGTCGACCTCGGCGGTGAGCTATGCGATCCGCGCGCTGGAGGAACGGCTGGGGGTGGGCCTGTTCCACCGCACCACCCGCAGTGTGGCACTGACCGAGGCCGGACAACGGCTGCTGGAGCGCCTGCAGCC
The DNA here is from genome assembly GCF_042787595.1 of Stenotrophomonas sp. YIM B13575. Classification (NCBI taxonomy): domain Bacteria; kingdom Pseudomonadati; phylum Pseudomonadota; class Gammaproteobacteria; order Lysobacterales; family Lysobacteraceae; genus Stenotrophomonas; species Stenotrophomonas sp. YIM B13575. The sequence continues at coordinate 4,704 of NZ_JBHZOP010000179.1, forward strand.
GGCGCTGGGCCAGGTGCACGATGCGCTGGAAGAAATGAACCACTTCCGCGCCGTTCCGGCCGGCCTGCTGCGGATCAATGCGACGCGGGCGGCGGTGGCGACCCAGTTGGGGCCGCGGCTGGCGCGTTTCCTGCACGCGCATCCGGATGTACGGGTGGAGCTGACCGAGAACGATGGTCTGGTCGACATCGTCGCCGAGGGTTACGACGCGGGCGTGCGCCTGCACGAGTTCGTGCCCGAGGACATGGTGGCGGTGCCGATGGGGCCGCCGCTGCGCGGCTTGATCGTGGGTTCGCCCGAGTACCTGCGGCGACGGCCGGCACCGCAGCATCCGCGCGACCTGGCCACGCATGAGTGCGTGCGTTTCCGCTTCGCCAGCGGCCATCTGTACAAGTGGCAGTTCGAGCGCGAGGGCCAGGCCCTGGAGATCGACGTGCCGGGTCGGCTGACGCTGTGCGAGCAAGGAACCGTGGTGGGCGCGGTGCTCGATGGCATCGGCCTGGCCTATGTGCTGGAAGACACCGCGCGCCCGTACCTGGACGATGGCCGACTGGTGGCGGTACTGGAAGACTGGAGCGAACCGTTCGCCGGGTTTGCGTTGTACTACCCGAAGCAGCGGCAGATGCCCGGTGCGCTGCGCGCGTTCGTGGACATGCTGCGCGAGTGAATGGTGGTGGGTCGCATCCACGCATGGCGTGGATCTACTGACCATCGCCGCATGCCCACTTTGACCCCGCCACGCGTGGATGCCGTTGCACAGTAGATCCACGCCATGCGTGGATGCCGTTGCACAGTAGATCCACGCCATGTGTGGATGCCGTTGCACACAGTAGATCCACGCCATGCGTGGATGCCGTTGCACACAGTAGATCCACGCCACGCGTGGATGCCGTTGCACAGTAGATCCACGCCATGCGTGGATGAGGCCGGCACGCGCTATGGTAACCACCCTCATCCAACAAGGACGTCCATGGGCACGCTCGCCGATCTCGAACAGGCCTCCGGCCAAGCCTTTCCGCCGCTGTTCCACCAGCTCGTCGCAGGCAACCACTTCAGCTGGGGCGAACAGGGGCCGCGCTGGTACCGTGAGGTGTTCCCGCAGCTACAGGCACAGCCGCCGGTGCTGCTGTACGCGAACGAGTACGAACCGATCGAGCCCGATGAACTGCGCGCGGCCTGGGAAGACCTGACCGCCGAAGATCACTACAACCCGTTGCGTGAAGACCTGAAGCTGCTGCCGTTCGCACGCACCGGCGCCGGCGACAACTATTGCTTCTGGACCAACGCACCAGGCTTCGCGGAGCCGCCGGTACTGCTGGTCTGGCACGACGATGATCGCGCCGACCTGGTGGCGGCGAACCTCCAGGGTTTCCTGTTCCGCAAGATGGCCGAAGCGGTGGTTGAACTGGATGAAGATGATTCGCTGCTTTCGGAAGGCGATATCGGTGCGAACCTGCAGGCCTGGCTGTCCACTCATCGCGATTGGTTGCGTGGGGATCAGGTGGCTGCGCTGGAAGCGCTGTTCGCGCGCGTGGATGACATTGCCCGCGGTGACATCAGTGAAGAGGACATACAGGCAGTGTTGAAGCCGCTGATCGGCTTTGAGCGGATGGACAGCAGAATGCCGTACGTACGGGATTGAGCTGCGCGGGTGCACGGCATCGATCCGAAGCCACGCATGGCGTGGCTCTACTGCCGGGTCTTTCCTGCAGCGCGATGGATGAGTGCCGACCAACGGTCGGCCTCCACCTTCTGGCAGCAACGCCCTGCCATGCCTGGATGGCACCACGCTACGCAGCCTGCAGCATCGGTTCCATCAACTGCAGGCAGTCACGCAGGTGCGCATCCACCGACGCATCTTCTGCAACCACACCGATGGCGCGTTCGCGCAGGGGTTCGGCCACGGCCATGGACAGCACCAGACGCGCCATCCGTTCTGGATCACCGGCGCGCAGCAGACCACGCTGCTGCTGCCGCGCCAGCCAGTCCGCCAGCAACGCACGTCCGCGGCCGATGCCGTTGTCCAGGTAGGCCCGCAGCAGCGCGTCCTTGCCCGGGAAGTCGGTGGTCAACAGGCGGAACACCCGTACCGCCTGTGCTGACAATGCCTGCGCGCACACCGCCTGCAGGATGTCGTGCAGCAGCGGCAGCACGTCTTCGGCGTGGCGGGCATCACGTTGCAGCTGCGGTGCGAAGCCATCGGTCCACTCGCGCACCGCCAGGCCTACCAGCTCATCACGGTTGCCGGCATGCCGGTACACCGTCTTCTTGGCCACGCCGGCATGCGCAGCGACGGCTTCGATGGTGGTCGCTTCGTAGCCCTGCGCCAGCAGCAGATCCAGCGTCGCCTGCAGCACGGCATGGCGGACGTCGGCCTCTGGCCGTGCTGGACGCCCGCGGCGACGGGGTGGTGCGATCGGATCGGGAGGCGCAGTAGCGGTCATCGCGCACATTCTAGCGCATTTCGATAATTGCGAAACGAAGTGCGTTTCCGTATTGTCCGGGCTTCACCTCCCCAAGGATTCACCATGGACACCGTCGCCAACGCTCACGCCTGGCTGGACCACCACGATCTCCTCGACCCGGCGCCGATGCACCTGGAAACCGGCATCCAGCGTCGCGAAGACGGCACCCTGCTGGTCGCAGTGCGCACCGATCTGCATGGCTGCAAGGGCCGCATGCTGGACTGGTGGTTCACCTTCTTCGAGACCACCCAGCACATCCGCTGGTGGCACCCGCTGGACCATGTCGAGCATCGTGGCTGGGACGCGGCCTGGCAGCGTGGGCGCAGTTACCATGGCGCCAGCATCCATGCGGTGGAATCGCTGGCCGACATTCCGCCGGTGGCGGCACGCCTGAAGTTCCATGATCCGCGCACGCTGCTCACACCTGAGCGTCTGCAGACGGCGCAGGATGCGGGCGATGTCTCGGCGGTGATTGCCGCACGAATCGGCTTTGGTGACCACGTTCGTCTGGACGCGCACGGTGATCCCTGCGACGGCCAGATGCTGCACGTCGCGCGCGATACGCCGTTCGGCTGCGTGCTGCGCAGCCGCTTCGTGCTGGGCCTGGACAGTGAACATCCGCAGCGCGATGCCAGCGATGCGATCGGCCTGGGTCTGCTAAAGCACTGCTATACCGAGTTCAGTTTCCTGTCGCGGCTGCTGCCGTCGCTGTACTACGGCGAGCGCGCCAACGGCGAAGCGGTGCCGCTGCCGTGGTGAGCGGCGCGCCGCTCATTCGACCAGCGCGTCGTAGCCTTCGCCACTGAACTGGATCAGGCAGAAGCCGTGGCCGAAGGGATCGGACAGCACGGCGATGCGGCCCCAGCGACGCTCGCGCACGGACTGCGCGAGCGTCGCCCCGGCCGCAACCACACGC